>NZ_BAABDO010000039.1:0-49078 GCF_039539665.1 Actinomadura keratinilytica | reverse complement strand
GCCGTCGCGCCCGCGCCGCCGGCGGCCGCGGCGCCCGCCGCGGCGGGCGTCGCGGCCGCCGCAGAGCCCACGCTCGGCGAGCTGGCCGCCGCCAAGAACCGCTACTTCGGGTCGGCCACCGACAATCCCGAGCTCAGCGACGCCCCGTACGTGTCCATTCTCAGCAGCGAGTTCAGCTCCATCACCCCCGGCAACTCGATGAAGTGGGACGCCACCGAACCGCAGCGGGGGCAGTTCAACTTCAGCGGCGGGGACGCCATCGTGGAACTGGCCCAGCGCAACGGGCAGCAGGTGCGCGGGCACACGCTCGTCTGGCACAGCCAGCTGCCCGGCTGGGTGTCCAACGGCAACTTCTCCGCCACCGAGCTGCGGTCCATCCTGCAGAACCACGTCACCACCGTCGCGTCCCACTACAAGGGCAAGGTCGCGCACTGGGACGTGGTGAACGAGCCGCTGAACGAGGACGGCACCCTCCGCGACAGCGTCTTCTCGCGCACGCTGGGGGAGAGCTACATCGCCGACGCCTTCCGCGCCGCCCGCGCCGCCGACCCCGACGCCAAGCTCTACATCAACGACTACAACATCGACGGAATCGGCGCCAAGAGCGACGGCATGTACCGGCTCGTCAGCTCGCTGCTGGAGCAGGGCGTGCCCATCGACGGCGTCGGCTTCCAGGGGCATCTGGCGCTGCAGTACGGCTTCCCGTCCCGCATGCAGGAGAACCTGCAGCGCTTCGCCGACCTCGGCCTGGACGTCGCCATCACCGAGCTCGACATCCGCATGCAGCTGCCAGCCGACAGCACCAAGCTCGCCACCCAGGCCACCTGGTACTCCGACGTGACCAAGGCGTGCCTGGCCGTGTCCCGCTGCGTCGGCATCACCATCTGGGACTACACCGACAAGTACTCCTGGATCCCCGGCGTGTTCCCCGGCGAGGGCGCCGCGCTGCCCTGGGACGAGAACCTGCAGCCCAAGCCCGCCTACGACGCGCTGCGCGTCGCCCTGGGCGGCACCCCCGGCGGCGGCGACCCCGACCCGGTGGCGTCCTGCAGGGTGACCTACGCGGTCACCAACCAGTGGAACACCGGCTTCACCGCGTCCGTCACCATCACCAACACCGGCAGCACCGCCATCAACGGGTGGACCCTGACGTTCGACCTGCCCGCCGGGCAGCGCGTGGACCAGGGCTGGAGTGCCCAGTGGTCGCAGTCGGGGACGACCGTCACCGCCGTGAACGCCTCCTGGAACGGCACGCTCGCCCCCGGCGCGTCCACCTCCATCGGGTTCAACGGCACCCACGACGGCCAGGCGACCGCGCCCACCGCGTTCACCCTCAACGGCACCGTCTGCACCACCGCCTAGAAGAACCGGCGGCCCCAGAACCGGGCGCCGCGGCCCGTTAGCGACGGTGACCCCTCTCCGCAGCGGCCCGCGGCGCCCTTCCACGTCCGCCCGGGGGACCCGCCCGGCTCAGCGCTGGACGGGATCGATGCGGCGGCCGTCCTGGCCGAAGAACAGCGCCCGCGACACGTCCAGCGCCAGCCGCACCGGCGCCCCGACCTGCTGCCCGTGCCCGGACCTCAGCCGCACCACCAGGTCCGACCGGCGGTGCGCGCCCACATGATCGGACGCCGGCGCGGGCTCCCCGCGGCGGTTCCCCAGCCGCAGCAGCGAACGGACCCGGTCCAGCACCGCCGGCTCGGTGCGCGGGGCCGCGTCCTGCGCCGGCCGCTCCGCGCCGAGCAGGTCGCGGTCGACCACCGGCACGTCCGTCTCCACGTGCGCCAGCCACTCGTGCCCGTGGTACTCCAGCGCGCGCAGCCGCCCCGACAGCTCGGCGCCCCCGTCCGGCCCCTCCACGGGCCACAGCGCGTCGGCGCGCACCCCCACGACGATCGGCATGCCGTGGTGGCGCGCCAGGTGCTCCACCCGCGGATCGGTCCACGGCAGCCGCAGCTCCTGGCCGCCCAGGTCGATGCTGACGCTGCCCTCGCCCAGCTGCGCGTAGACGGTCCCGGTGAGCAGGTTGATCTGCGGGGCGCCCAGGAACGCGGCGGTGAACGCGGTGGCGGGGTCCTCGTACACCTGGGTCGGGGTGCCGAGGTCCTCCAGGCGCCCGTCGCGCAGCACCGCGATCCGGTCGGCCAGCGTCAGCGCCTCCACCTGGTCGTGGGTGACGTACACGGTGGTCACGCCGAGGCCGCGCACCAGCGCGCCGATCTCCAGCCGCAGGTCGGTGCGCAGCGCCGCGTCCAGATTGGACAGCGGCTCGTCCATCAGGAACACCGACGGCTCGCGGATGATCGCCCGGCCCATCGCCACCCGCTGCCGCTGCCCGCCCGACAGGCTGCCGGGCAGCCGGTCCAGCGTCTGGTCGATCTTCAGGGCGCGCGACAGCTCGACCACCTTGGCCCGGATCTCGGCCGGGTCCTCGCCCGCCAGCTCCAGCGGGAACGCCAGGTTGCCGTGGATGCTGCGGTGCGGGTACAGCGCGCCGTTCTGGAACACCATCGCCACGTTGCGCTCGCGCGGCGGCAGGTCGGTGGCCGGCCGGTCGTCCAGCCACAGCTCGCCGCCGCTGGGCTGCTCCAGACCGGCGATGATGCGCAGGATGGTCGACTTGCCGCAGCCGGACGGGCCGAGCAGCACCAGCAGCTCGCCGTCGCGGACGTGCAGGCTCAGGTCGCGCACCGCGCGCACCCCGCCCGGATAGACCTTGCTCACCGATTCGAGGGTGACTGCGGCCATCGCTGCACCTAAGGTCGGGGGTCATGGGCGCGGCAGCACCGCGCCCTTTCGGGGTGGGTCCGGCCGTGCCCCCCCTCACCGGCGGCGCCCTCGCGTGGCGCATGCGATACGGCGTCCGCCGCACGGACCGAGGTACCCGCAAGTACACCGTGATGTACGCCACTTTGTCCAGTATGACGCGCGGGTTCGGGCAGGTGGCCGCGCGCCCGCGGGGGCGCGCGGCGCACTCACGCCGACTCGCGCAGCACCAGGTGGGTCTGCAAGATCACCACCGGCTCGGCCACGGCCTCGCCCCGGATCCGCGACACCAGCAGCCGCGCCATGCTGCGGCCCATCTCCTCCACCGACTGGTGGACGGTGGTCAGCGGGGGATCGGCCACCGGGGCGCTGGCCGAGTCCTCGAAGCCGATCACCGCCACGTCCTCGGGGATGCGGCGCCCTCGCTTCTTCAGCACCCGCATCGCGCCCAGCGCCATCGGGTCGTCGGCGGCGAACACCGCGTCCAGGTCCGGGGCGATCTCCAGCAGCTCCTCGGCGGCGGCGACCCCGCTGGCCTCGCTGAAGTCGCCGTACACCACCAGCTCGGGCAGGCCCGCCTCGGCCAGCGCCTCCCGGTACCCGGCCAGCCGGTCGATGCCCACGCCCATGTCCTGCGGCCCGGCGACGGTGGCGATGCGCCGCCGCCCCTGGTCCAGCAGGTACTGCACGGCGCGGCGGGCGCCGTCGCGGTTGTCGACGTCGACGTAGCTGACCGGGGACAGGCCCGGGGGCCGCCCGCCCAGCACGGTCGGCACCCCGTTGGCCTCCAGCTTGGCCGGCAGCGGGTCGTCGGCGTGCAGCGAGGTCAGCAGCACCCCGTCGACGTGCTGCCCGGTCAGGTACTGCTCCAGCCGGGCGTACTCGTCGGGGGACTGCGCCAGCGCCAGCAGCAGCTGCAGCCCGGTGGCGTTCAGCTCCGAGCTGATGCCGCGGGTGATCCCGGCGAAGAACGGCTCGTCGAACACCCGCAGCTCGGACTCGGCCACCACCAGCGCCACCGTGTCGGTCCGCCGCGTGACCAGGGTGCGGGCCGCCCGGTTCGGCACGTATCCCAGCTCGTCGATCGCGCGCAGCACCGCTTCGCGGGCCCGGCGGCTCACCCGCGGCGAGCCGTTGATGACCCGCGACACGGTGCCGCGCCCGACCCCGGCCCGCGCGGCGACCTCCTCCAGCGTGGGCCGGTCCGACGGGCGTCTCACCGCCATGGGCGTCCCGCCGTCCGCGCGGCCGCGCCGGGCCTGCCTCCGAGCCCCCGTCCGAGCCCCTGCACGGGCCCCCGTCCGAGCCTCCGCACGAACCCGGTGTCCGGTGCCCGTCCGGGCACCCTGGTCTCCCGCATCTGTTCCGGCCCCTTCATCGCGTGCGACGCCGTCAGCGGCGGTCCGGCAGTCCGCCCTGCCGGATCACCCTCGAGTACCAGCGTGCGCTCTCCTTGGGCACCCGGCGCTGGGTGGCGTAGTCGACGTGCACCAGCCCGAAGCGCTTGGAGTACCCCCATGCCCACTCGAAATTATCCAGAAGCGACCAGGTGAAATAGCCGCGCAGGGGCACGCCCTCGGCGATCGCGTCGTGGCAGGCGCGCAGGTGCGCCTCCAGGTAGGCGATGCGGTCGGTGTCATTGAGGGGCAGGTCGCCGTTGGGGGTCTCGTCGTAGCCCGCGCCGTTCTCGGTGATGTACAGCGCGACCGGCGGGTACTCGCGGTGCAGCCGCATCAGCAGCTCGTGCAGGCCGGTCTCGTCGATCTCCCAGCCCATGCCGGTGACCGGGCGGCCGCCGTCGACGAACCGCACGAACTCGCTGCCCACCCACGGGGAGTGGCCGGAGAACGGGGACGTCGCCGCCTGGGTGGCCTCGCCCGGCGTGCCCGCCACGGTGAACCGGGAGTAGTAGTTGACGCCGAGCTGGTCGAGCCGCTGGTTGATCACCGCCAGGTCGCCGTCCCGCACGCACGCGTCGAAGTCGTGCCCCTCCAGGTCGGCCAGCACGTCGGCCGGGTAGGAGCCGCGCAGCAGCGGGTCCAGGAAGAACCGGTTCTGCATGCCGTCGATGCGGCGCGCCGCGTCCAGGTCGGCCTCGGACCGGGTCGCCGGGGAGACGGCGTACAGGTTGACGGCGGCGCCGAACCGGTTCTGCGGGCGGCGGGCGCGCATCGCCTCGACCGCCAGGCCGTGCCCGAGCATCAGGTGGTGCGCGGCGCGCAGCGCGGCGGCCGGCTCCCTACGACCGGGCGCATGCTCCCCCGAGGCGTACCCCAGGAACGCCGCGCACCACGGCTCGTTGATCGTCATCCACTGCGACACCCGGTCGCCGAGCGCCGCGTGCACCTCGCCGGCGTAGTCGGCGAACCGGTGCGCGGTGTCGCGCTCGGGCCAGCCGCCGGCGTCCTCCAGCGGCTGCGGCAGGTCCCAGTGGTAGAGGGTCGGCCACGGCTCGATGCCCGCCTCCAGCAGGGCGTCCACCAGGCGGCGGTAGAAGTCCAGGCCCGCGGGGTTGAGCCGGCCGGCGCCGGACGGCTGCACGCGCGGCCAGGACACCGAGAACCGGTAGGCGGTCAGGCCCAGTTCGGCCATGAGCGCCACGTCCTCGCGGAACCGGTGGTAGTGGTCGACCGCCACGTCGCCGGTGTCGCCGCCCAGCACCTTGCCGGGCGTGCGGCAGAAGGTGTCCCAGATGGACGGCCCGCGGCCGTCCTCGGCGGCGGCGCCCTCGATCTGGTAGGCCGCGGTGGCGGCGCCCCAGCGGAACCCCGCGGGGAACGCGACGGCGGGCGCGGGTTCGGAGCTGTGCTGTACGGAGGTCACGCCTTGATCGCACCTTCCATGATTCCGCCGATGATCTGGCGGCCGAACAGGATGAAGACGATGAGCAGCGGAAGGATGGCCAGCGTCGTCCCGGCGAACATGAGCGTGTAGTCCTTGAAGTAGGCGTTCGCCAGGTTGTTGATGGACAGCTGGACGGTCGGGTTCTCGGGGTTGAGCACCGCCAGCGGCCACATGAACTCGTTCCAGGTCTGCATGAACGTGAACAGGCCCAGCACGCCCGCCGCGGGCCGCAGCGCGGGCAGCACGACCCGCCAGTACAGGCCGAAGGTGGTGCAGCCGTCCACCCGGGCGGCCTCGATCAGCTCGTCGGGCACCGCCTGGTCGGCGTACTGGCGCATCATGAACACGCCGAATCCGGTGACCAGGAACGGCACGATGACCGCCTGCAGCCGGTTCTGCCAGCCCAGCTCCACCATGATCATGTAGAGCGGGATGATGCCCATCTGCACCGGGATCATCATGGTCGCGATGATCACCAGCAGCAGCGCGTTCTTGCCGCGGAAGCGCAGCTTGGCGAAGGCGAACCCGGCCAGCGAGGCGAAGAACACCGTGGAGACGGTGACGCACGACGACACGATCGCCGAGTTGACCAGGCCCTTGGCGAAGTAGGCGTCGGGGTTGTCGAACAGCCGGCCCACGTTGTCGCCGAAGTTGCCGCCGGGCGTCATCGGCGGCGGCACGGCGCCCACCACCTCGTTGCCGCGGGTGGCGACGATGATCATCCAGTAGATCGGGAAGATCGACAGCACCAGCGCGGCGATCAGCGTGAGATAGGTCAGCGGGCTGGCGTCCCACAGCCCGCGCAGCCGCCCGGAGCGGCGCCGCGCGCCGCCGGACCGGCCCGGCCGGGACAGCACGGCGGTCATCGCGCCCCTCCCGCACGCCGGACGAACAGGAAGTTGAGCAGCGAGAAGACGATGATCATCAGGAAGAGCATCCAGGCGATCGCCGCGCCGTAGCCGTAGGCGTCGCTACGGAACGCGTTGTCGAACATGTACATGGCGACGGTCTGGTACTGGTGCACCGGACCGCCGTCCATCCGGCCGCTGCCGAACAGCACCGGCTCGGTGAACAGCTGCAGGCCGCCGATCGTGGAGATGATGACGGTGAAGATGATGGTGGGCCGCAGCATCGGCACGGTGATCTGCCAGAACTGGCGCACCCGGGAGGCGCCGTCGATGGCCGCCGCCTCGTACAGGTCCTTGGGGATGGCCTGCATGGCGGCCAGGTAGATCAGCGCGTTGTAGCCGGTCCACCGCCAGTCGACCATCGCCGAGATCGCCACCCAGGACCAGCCGCGGGAGGCCTGCCAGTCGATCGGGTCGATGCCGACCTGGCCGAGCAGCCAGTTGACCACGCCGTAGTCGCGGGCGAACAGCTGGGCGAACACGATCGCCACCGCCGCGGTCGAGGTCACCATCGGGGCGACCACGCCGATGCGGTAGAAGGTGCTGGCGCGCAGCCGCCGGTTCAGCAGGTTGGCCACCCACAGCGCCAGCAGCAGCTGCGGCACCGTGGACATGAAGAAGATCCCGATCGTGTTGACGACCGAGTGCCAGAACGCCTCGTCGCCGAGCAGCTCGCGGTAGTTCTGCAGCCCGGTGAACTCCCGCAGGCCGGAGGCCAGCTCCCAGTCGTGCAGGGACACCCACACGGTGAAGACCAGCGGGAACGCGCCGAAGATCAGGAAGACGATGTAGAAGGGCGAGATGAACAGGTAGGGCGAGGCCCGCATGTCGAGCCACGCGAGACGGGTCCGCCAGCCGCGGCGGGGCGCGCCGGGCGGAGCGGACCGCTGCGCTCGGCCCGCCCGGTGGCGCCCGGAGCTCGCCGGGCGCACGTCGACGCTCATGAAACGTCCTTTCTGGGCGTCGGGGGGATTCGTCGGATGGTGCGGCGCGCCTGCGACGCGTCGGTGCGGCGCCCGCCTCCCCGCGGGGGGCGGGCGCCGGACGGGGCCGGAGGAAGCGGCGGCGGCGCGGTGGGGCGGTCTTCTGCTGCGCCACCGCCGCGGCCCCCTGGGCCTGCGCGCTTCCGGGGCCGGGACGGTATCCGGGGTCTCCCGGCCCGTCGCGGCTCCCGGGAGGCGCGGGCGTTACCTGGCCGCCTTGGTGGCGGCTTCGACGGCGCGGTTCCAGGCGTCGGACGCCTTGATCTGACCCTGGCCGACGCCGAGGAGCACGTCCTCGACGTCCTCACGCACGTCCTCGTTCTTCGGGCCGAGGTGCAGCGGCTTGACCGCGCCGGCCATCTCGCTGAAGATCTTGCCGATCGGCGCGTCCCCGAAGTAGGGGTTGGTCTTGCCGGTCACCGCCGGGTCCTGCTGGGCCTGCGGCGAGGACGGGAAGGTGTTCTTGTCCTTGAACGCGGCCAGCTGGCCCTGCGGGCTGGTCAGGAACTTGGCCAGCTCGGCGGCCTCCTTGGGGTGCTTGCTCTGCTTGGGCACCGCCAGCCAGGAGCCGCCCCACACGCCGGCGCCGCCGGGCAGCTTGGCCACGTCCCACTTGCCCTTGCCGTAGTCGCCGGAGAACTCCTCGATGCCGCCGAGCATCCAGGCGGGGCAGGGCAGCGTGGCGAAGGTGTCGCGCTTGAGGGCGGTCTGCCACTCGGGCGTGAAGATCCGCATGTTGGCGGTCAGGTTCTCGGTCTGGAAGCGCAGCGTGAGGTCGAACGCCGTCTTGACCGCCGCGTTGCTGGAGAACACCAGGTTGTCGTTGTTGTCGAAGTAGGTGTAGCCGACGGTCTTGCCGCCCTCCTGCGACACGGCGGTGCGCCAGATGGCGGTCGGCCCGTCCAGCCACTTGGTCTTGGGCACCTTCGCCTGGAACTTCTTGCCCGTCTCCAGGAAGCCGTTCCAGTCCGGCCACAGGTTGGACACCTCGTCGCGGTCCGTGGGCAGCCCGGCCTTCTCGAACAGGTCCTTGCGGTAGCACATGCCCATCGGGCCGATGTCGGTGCCCAGGCCGACCAGCTGCTTGCCGTCGGCGGTGATGCCCATCTTCCACTTCCAGGGCAGGAAGTTCTTCTCCAGCGACGCACCGCCGTAGTCGAACAGGTTGACGAAGCGGTTGGCCTGCTGCATGTAGGTGGGCAGGATGCCCTCCTCCAGCGCGACCACGTCGCCCGCGCCGCTGCCGGTGGCCATCCACTGCTGCAGGCGCGGCTTGAACTGGTCGAGCTCGGCGACCTTGCGCTGCCGGATCTTGATGTTGGGGTGGGACGCCTCGTACTGCTTGTACAGCCCCTCGTAGCCGAACTCGCCGAAGACGTCGACGGTGAGTTCGATCGTGCCGCCGGACGAGCCGTTGTCGTCGTCCCCGCCGCCGCAGGCGGAGGTGGCGGCGAGAATCCCGGCGAGCACGGCGGCCAGGCCAGTTCTCAGTCCCCTGCCGCCGGGGACGCGGCGCGTGGTGGCCCTCATTGGGGGACCCCTCTCGTTCGTGAAACGGGTGTGGGAGCGCTCCCACGAAGAAAAGACTGTGCTCCGCGTCACTGTCAATGGGTCGAAACACAACCGTTACGTTCGCGAAAACGGCTGGTACGCAACGTGTGGGAGCGCTCCCATCACATTCCGTAAGTAAGTCCTGGCTGTGGCTGTGCGGAGGGGTGCGCGCCAGCGGCCGGCGGTTGACAGGCGCCGCGCGGCCCGGGACTCTCGGGGAGTGGGAGCGCTCCCAAGCCGAGGAGCTTCGAGGAGCACGCATGAGAGCACGCATCGGACCCGCCGCGGTGGCGCTCGCCGCGCTCGCGGGCGCGATGGTGACGGGCACGGCCGCGTCCGCGCAGGCCACGGGGTCGCCTGCGCGGCACGTCCCGACCGCCGCGCCCGCCGCCGGCCACGCCCGCCCCGGCAACCCGCTGGACGGCCCCGTCCGCTTCTACGTCGAGCCCGACACCAACGCCGGGCGGCAGGCCGGGATCTGGGCGCGCGAAGGCCGCACCCGGGACGCGGCGTACATGCGAGCCCTGTCGCGGATCTCCCAGGCGGTGTGGTTCACCGGCGGAACACCGGACGAGGTGCGCGGGTCCGTCCGCGCCACGATGCGCGCCGCCGCACGGCAGAAGTCGGTGCCCGTCCTGGTCGCCTACTACGTGCCGGGCCGCGACTGCTCCCAGTACTCGGCGGGCGGCGCCCCGAACGAGCAGGCCTACCGCGCGTGGATCAGGGCGTTCGCCGAGGGCGTCGGCGGCGGCGAGGCCGTGGTGATCGTCGAGCCGGACGGCCTGGCGCTGCTGTCCAGCGAGCCCTGGTGCAACGAGGGCGGCGGCGGAACCACCGGGCAGCCGGAGGACATGTCCCTGGTCGAGGAGCGGTTCCGCGAGATCCGCTACGCGGTGGACACCTTCACCCGGCTGCCGCGCACCGGCGTCTACATCGACGCCGGCCACTCGGCCTGGCAGTCGATCAACGACTACGACGCCGGGTACGGGGAGCCGCGCGCCCAGCTCGGCATCGTCAGCCGCCTGCTGCGCGGCGGCATCGCCAAGGCCGACGGGTTCTTCCTCAACGTCTCCAACTACCGCGCCGACGCCGAGCTGGTGTCCTACGGCACCGACGTGGCCAAGTGCATCCGGTTCCGGCAGCGCACGGGCGCGGCGTCCTGCACGCCGGACGACCTGGCCGCCGAGCCCGCCGACCCGCGCCGGCTCACCCACTTCGTGATCGACACCAGCCGCAACGGGCAGGGGCCGTGGACCGCCCCGCCCGGCAAGTACACCGACCCGCAGGAGTGGTGCAACCCGCCCGGCCGCGGCCTGGGCGCGCGTCCCACGACCCGCACCGGCAACGGGCTGGTGGACGCCTTCCTGTGGGTGAAGCGGCCCGGCGAGTCCGACGGGCAGTGCACCCGCGGCACCCCCGGCCCCGCCGACCCCGAGTACGGGTCGGCCGACCCGGCCGCCGGCGAGTGGTGGCCGGAGTACGCCCTCGGGTTGGCTCAGCGGGCAGTTCCTCCCCTGCGCTGAGCACGGTCTCCCCCCGGGGGACGCGGGGAGGGGCGCGGGGCATGGGCCGCGCCCCTCCCCCCTCGCTTTCCGGCGCCCCGTCGCCTCGCGCGACGGGGCGCGGTCAGTCGCGCCGCCCGGCGGAGGCGTCGGCCGCCACCGGCAGGCGCGCCGGCGCGGGCGCGGTGGAGCGGCGCACGACCAGCTCCGGCCGGTACAGCAGCTCGGTGCGCGGGACCCGGCCGCCGCCGATCTCCTCCAGCAGCGTGCTCACCACCGCCAGCCCCATCTCCCGGACGGGCTGGCGGATGGTGGTCAGCGGCGGGTCCAGGTACGGGGTGAGCGGCGAGTCGTCGAACCCCACCACCGACACGTCCTCGGGCACTCGCAGGCCCCGGCCGCGCGCCCCGCGGACCGCGCCGATCGCGATGATGTCGCTGCCGCAGCAGATGGCGGTGCAGCCGAGGTCCAGCAGCCGCTGCGCCGCGGCCTGCCCGCCCTCCACCGTGAACAGCGTGTTGACGATCAGGTCGTCCACGTCGGTGACGCCCAGGTGCTCGGCCATGCCGCGGCGGAACCCCTCGGTCTTGCGGATCGAGGGGACGAACCGGTCCTGCCCGACGGCCAGGCCGATGCGCCGGTGGCCGAGCGAGGCCAGGTGCGCCACCGCCATCTCCAGCGACGTCACGTCGTCGTTGGAGATGAACGGCGCCTCGATGTCCTCGCGGTACCCGTTGACCAGCACGATCGGCAGACCGCGCTCGATCAGCCGCAGGTAGCGGGCGCGGTCGGAGCGCGAGTCGGCGTGCTCGCCGTTGACGAAGATGATCCCCGACACGCCGCGTTCCAGCAGCAGCTCGGTGTAGTCGTCCTCGCGGATGCCGCCCGGGGTCATCGCGCACAGCACCGCCGTGTACCCCGACAGCGCCAGGGTGTTCTCGATGACCTGCGCGAACGCCGGGAAGATGGGGTTGGTCAGCTCCGGCACGATCAGCCCGATCAGGCCGGTGCGCTGCTGGCGCAGCCGCGGCGGCCGCTCGTAGCCGAGCACGTCCAGCGCGGTGAGCACCGCCTGCCGGGTGGCCGGGGCCACGCCCGCCCGGCCGTTGAGTACCCGGCTCACGGTCGCCTCGCTCACTCCGGCGTGGGCGGCGATGTCGGCCAGGCGCATCGTCATGGCCACAACTTACCTGCCCCGGGCGGGATTTCCTCCCGTCGCCGGGGTGATCTCGCACCAGACGGCGGTGTCCGGCGGCAGGACGACCCGGTCGCCGTCCGGGCGGATCGGCCCGCTGGCCAGCAGCACCCGACCGTGCGCGGGGATCCGCACGGCGCCGCTCCCCATGTTGACCGCGCAGACCAGGCGGGGCGCGTCCGGGTCGGCGGGCTCGCGGGAGAACACCAGCGTGCCGGGCTCGCCGTCCAGCCAGCGCAGCTCCCCGTCGCCGAGCGCGGGGTGGCCGCGGCGGATCCGCAGGGCCGTGCGGTACAGCGACAGCATCGAGTCGGGGTCGGCGGACTGCCGCTCGACGGTCAGCTCCTTCCACTCGGGCGGGACGGGCAGCCAGCTGCCGCCCGGGCCGAACCCGAACGGCGGCTCGTCGCCGGACCACGGCAGCGGCACCCGGCAGCCGTCGCGCCCCGACTCGGGGTCGCGGCCGCGCTGGGGGTCCTGCAGATACTCCTCGGGCAGGTCGAGCACCTCGTTCAGGCCCAGCTCCTCGCCCTGGTAGATGTACGCCGAGCCGGGCAGCGCCAGCATCAGCAGCGCCGCCGCGCGCGCCCGCCGCCGCCCGACCGCGCCGTCGCCGTAGCGGGTGACGTGCCGCTTGACGTCGTGGTTGGACAGCACCCACGTGGTCGGGGCGCCCACCAGGCCGTTGGTGCGCAGCGACTCGGTGATGATCTCGCGCTTGGCGGCGGCGTCCCAGTCCGCGGTCAGGTAGTGGAAGTTGAACGCCTGGTGCAGCTCGTCGGGCCGCACGTACCGGGCCAGCCGCTCCGCCGTCGGCGCCCACGCCTCGGCGACCGCGATGCGCTCGCCGTCGTAGGAGTCCAGCAGCCGCCGCCAGGAGCGGTGGATCTCGTGCACGCCGTCCTGGTCGAAGTACGGCAGCACCTGCCGGCCGAGCATGGTCACCTGGCCGGCGTGGCCCACGTCGGGCAGGCCGGGCGCCTTGACCATGCCGTGCGCCACGTCCACCCGGAACCCGTCCACGCCGATGTCCAGCCAGAACCGCAGCACGTCCGCGAAGTCGGCGCGGACCTCGGGGTTCTCCCAGTTCAGGTCGGGCTGCTCGGGGGCGAACAGGTGCAGGTACCACTGGCCGTCGGGGACGCGCGTCCAGGCCGGGCCGCCGAACACCGACTCCCAGTCGTTGGGCGGCAGCTCCCCGCCGTCGCCGCGGCCGTCGCGGAAGATGTAGCGGTCGCGGGCGGGGGAGCCCGGCCCGGCCGCCAGCGCCTCCTGGAACCAGGCGTGCCGGTCGGAGGTGTGGTTGGGCACCACGTCCACGATGACCCGCAGCCCCAGCTCGTGGGCCTCGCCGACCAGCGCCCGCGCGTCGTCGAGGGTGCCGAAGACCGGGTCGACGTCGCGGTGGTCGGCCACGTCGTAGCCGAAGTCGGCCATCGGGGAGGCGTAGAACGGGGTGATCCACAACGCGTCCACGCCGAGCCCGGCCAGGTAGGGCAGCCGGGAGCGGATTCCGGGCAGGTCTCCGATGCCGTCCCCGTCGCCGTCGGCGAAGCTGCGGACGTACACCTGGTAGATGACCGCGTCGCGCCACCAGGCGGTGGCGGTGCCCGCGGGGCGGGCGGCGGGAGCGGTCTCGATGTGCTGCGTCATCAACATCCTCATCGGTGTGCGTGCGTTGCCGGTGCCGGCGCCGGCACCGGCGCGGGGGAGGCGCCGTGCGCGGCCGTCACTTGATGCCGCCGGCGGTGAGCCCGGCGACGATCCGCCGCTGGAACACCAGCACCATGACCACCAGCGGCACGGTGACGATCACCCCGGCCGCCATCTGGGTGCCGAACGGCTGGTCGAACCCGGTCACGCCGGTGAACTTGGAGATCGCCACGGTGGCGGTCTGCATCTCCTTCTCGTTCACCACCGACAGCGCGATGATGAACTCGTTCCAGGCCGCGATGAACGTGATGATCGCGGTGGTGAACACCCCCGGCGCGGCCAGCGGCACGATCACCCGGCGGAACGCCTGCCCGCGGGTGCAGCCGTCCACCATCGCCGCCTGCTCCAGCTCGAACGGCAGCTGCCGGAAGAACGCGGTCAGCAGCCAGACCGTCAGCGGCAGCGCGAACCCGAGGCTCGGCACGACCATGGCCTGGTAGGTGTTGATCCATCCGATGTCGGTGAACAGCTTCAGCAGCGGGACGAGCTGGGAGATGCCCGGGAACATGCTGGTGGCCACGATCAGGCCCAGCACCGCGTTCTTGAACGGGAACGTGAGCCGGGCCAGAGCATATGCGGTGAACACGCCTATCACCAGCGTGAGCACGGTGGTGATCCCGGCCACCACCAGGCTGTTGACCAGCGCACGGCCGAATCCGTTGCCGCCGGAGAACACCGCGGTGAAATTCTCCACAGACCAGCGGACGGGGACGAGCGTGTTGTCGAACTGGTCCTGCGGCCGCCGGAACGCCGAGACCACCATCCAGTAGAACGGCGCCAGGCAGAACGCCACCACCGCCGCGACGCCCGCGAACGGCGCCAGCCCGCGCACCCTTGCCGCGATCATGCCTTCCCCTTTCCGCGGGCCGCCCTGCGGGCCTGGCGGGCCTCGCCGATGATGTCGGCGCCCAGCAGCTTGACGAACAGGTACGCGATCAGCGCGATGTAGCCGAACAGGATGGTGGCGTACGCGGCGGCCGACCCGTACCGCAGGTTGCTCGCCTCGAACCACGACAGCATCGTCAGCGTCTCCACCGACCGCTTGTTGACACCGATCAGCACCGCGGGCAGGTCGAACATGCGCAGCGCGTCCAGCATCCGGAACAGCACCGCCACCAGCAGCGCCGGCCGCACCAGCGGCAGCGTGATCCACCAGAACCGCTGGAGTGCGGTCGCCCCGTCCACCCGGGCGGCCTCGTGCACCTCGCGGGGGATCAGCTGCAGCCCGGCCAGCACCAGCAGCCCGATGAACGGGGAGGTCTTCCACACCTCGGCGATGACGACGGCCAGCCGGGACGGCCACCCGTCCGCGGTCCACAGCACCTGGTGGCGGATGACCGCGTTGAACGCCCCGTCCGCCTGGAAGATCCACCGCCACAGCAGGCCGGAGATCGCCGTGGGGATCGCCCACGGCACCAGCACGCTGGCGCGCACCAGGCCGCGCCCCCGGAACGCCCGGTGCATGATCAGCGCCATGCCCACGCCGAGCAGCGTCTCCAGCGTCACGGTGGCCACGGTGAAGAACGTGGTGTTGCCGAAGGCGTTCCAGAACACCTCGGCGCGGTCCCCGGAGAAGACCGCGGTGTAGTTGTCCAGGCCGACGAACCGGTCGCCCTGCACGACGAACCCGTCGGCGTCCAGGCCCTGCCCGCGGGCGAACAGCGACTCGCGGAAACCGGCGAGCACGGGGTAGCCGACGACGAGCGCCAGCACCAGCAGCGTCGGCGCCAGCAGCAGCGCGGCCAGGCGCCGCGACCCGTCGCGGCCGCGGCGGCGGCCGCGGCGGGCGGCGGGCGCCGCGGTCCTGGTCTGGTCGAGCGTGGTGGTCATCAGGGTCTCTCCCGCGCGCTCAGGACGAGGCGATCTGGGTGAGCCTGCTCTGCAGGTCGGCCAGGGCCTTGTCGCTGCTCGTCCTGCCGCTGAGCGCGTCGTACACCGCGCCCTGGATCGCGGCGGTGACATCGCCGTACCGGACGGCCGCCGGACGCGGCTCGGCGTTCTCGATGGCGGTCTTCAGCGTCGGCAGGAACGGGTACTTCTTCACCAGTTCCGGGTCGTCGTAGAGCGCGGCGACCGTGGGCGCCTTGCCGGTGGCGAGGGCGTCGGCCTTCTGCTGCTTCGCGTCGGCCATGTACCGGATGAAGTCGAGCGCGGTCGCCTTGTTCGTGGCGAACGCCGAGATCGCGAAGTTGTGGCCGCCCAGGTTGGCCGTTCCGGGCCCGTTCCGCCCGGGGATGGGGGCGACGGCGAACTTCCCGGCGACCTTGGACGACCCGTCGTCGGCGTTGGCCAGTTCGTACTGGTACGGCCACTGCCGGTGGAACAGCAGCCGGCCCGCCTGGAAGTGGCGGCGGCCGCCCTCGCCGTCCAGGGTGAGCGCGGCGCGCGGCATGCGCCCGTCCTTCATCGCGTCGACCAGGAACCGCACCCCCGCCTGGGCCTGCGGGGAGGTGACGGCCGGCTTGCCGGACGCGTCGAGGATCGCGCCGCCGGCGCTGGCCACGGCCTCGGCGGTGGACACGGTGAGCCCCTCGTTCTTGCCGACCTCGGTGAGGAAGCAGTCGACGTCCTCGCCCTCCGGCAGCGCCTTGACCTTGTCGCACGCCGCCCACATCTCCGCCCACGTCTTCGGCGGCCCGGCCACGCCCGCCTTCTTCAGCAGGTCGGTGCGGTAGTACAGCAGCCCGGCGTCGGAGTTCAGCGGCATCGCGTACAGGCGGCCGCGGTACTCCCCGGTGGCCACCGTGGCCGGCAGCAGCGAGGCGAGGTCGAGCTCGTCCTTGGGCAGCTCGACCAGCCACCGGTTGGCGGCGAACTCGGCGGTCCACACCACGTCCAGGTTGAGCACGGTGTACGCGTCGGACCTGGTGGTGGCGTTCTGGACCATCTGCTGCCGCTGGTCGTTGGGCTCGTCGGGCAGCTCGATGATGCGGACCTTCTCCTGCGGGTGCGCGGCGTTCCACGCGTCGATCATCTTCTGCAGGTTGCCGGAGCGGTCCTTGCCGGTGGCGAACGTGATGGGGCCGCGCCCGGTGAGCCCGTCCTCGGCCTTCCCGCCGCCGTTCCCGTCGCCGTCGCCGCCGCACGCGGCGAGGGTCAGCGCGACTCCGGCGAGCATGCCGATCAGGGGTGTGCGCCGCATGGGACCTCCTCGTTCAGGGGCTCGTTCAGGGGCTCGTTCAGGGGCTTGGTCGGGGGCCGCGGGGGGTGGCCCGCCGCTGCCCTCCCGTCCGCTGGCAGGGGGGCCGGGACATAAGTCGGTTGTTGCCGGACGGTAGCAACGACTTTGCAGAACCGTAAAGACCTTGCAGAAATTTTCTGAAAGTGCTGCCTGACTCTGCGGTGGCGGGGAGGGGTTCTGTGGCCCGAGGGGGGTGAAACGGCACTTCCTGGAGGTGGTTGCCACTCCATGTGGTCGACGGCTTGCTGTAAGTCCATGCGGTAGTCTTGCAAGAGCTCTGCAAGCTTTGTAACTTCCCGGCAACCACCCCGACACGTTTCACCCGCCCGGGAGGCCCGCGTGGTCCGCTCTCCCCGATGCCGTCCCGCCGTCCGGCGGGGCACCGCCCTGGCCACCGCCGCCGTCGTCGCGTCTTGCCTCGTCCCCGCCCTCGCCCCGGCGGCCCTCGCCGCGCCCGGCGCGCCCGCCGACCGGCTGCTCGCCCGCACCGCCGTACGGCCCGCGCTCAGCCGCGAACGGTTCTACTTCGTCATGACCGACCGGTTCGCCAACGGAGACCGCCGCAACGACACCGGCGGGCTGTCCGGAGACCGCCTCGCCACCGGCCACGACCCCACCGACATCGGCTTCTACCACGGCGGAGACCTCGCCGGACTGATCTCCAGGCTCGACTACATCAAGGGCCTGGGCACCACCGCCGTCTGGATCACCCCGGTGTTCCGGAACCGGCCTGTGCAGGGGGAGGGCGCGAACGCCTCGGCGGGCTACCACGGCTACTGGATCACCGACTTCACCCGCATCGACCCGCACCTGGGCACCGACGAGGACATGAGACGGCTGGTTCGGGAGGCGCACCGGCGCGGGATGAAGGTCTTCTTCGACGTCATCACCAACCACACCGCCGACGGCATCGACTACGCCGAGAAGCAGTACGCCTACCGCGCCAAGGCCGACCACCCCTACCGCGACGCCGCCGGACGCCCCTTCGACGACCGCGACCACGCCCGCGGCGGCCGGCCCTTCCCCGAACTCGGGCCCGCCTCCTTCCCGTACACGCCGGTGCCGATCGAGGGTGTCACCAAGAACCCGTCCTGGCTCAACGACGTGCGGATGTACCACAACCGCGGCGACTCGACCTGGGAGGGCGAGAGCAACGAGTACGGCGACTTCGCCGGCCTGGACGACCTGTGGACCGAGCGCCCCGAGGTCGTCCGCGGCATGATCGACATCTATCGGACGTGGGTGCGCGGCGCCGGCGTCGACGGCTTCCGGATCGACACCGTCAAGCACGTCAACATGGAGTTCTGGCAGCGGTTCGCGCCCGAGATGCGCGCCTTCGCCCGCCGCGTCGGCACCGAGGACTTCTTCATGTTCGGCGAGGCCTACAGCGACGACCCGTCGTTCATCTCCCGCTACTCCACCGCCGGCCGCATGGACGCGGTGCTGGACTTCCCCTTCCAGTCCGCCGCCCGCGCCTACGCCTCCCAGGGCGCCGGTGCCGAGGTGCTCAGCCGCCTCTACCGCGCCGACGACGTCTACACCGACGCCGACTCCAACGCCTACTCGCTGCCGACCTTCCTCGGCAACCACGACATGGGCCGCATCGGGTACTTCCTCAAGCAGGACAACCCGGGCGCGTCGGACGCCGAGCTGCTGCGCCGCGACCTGTTCGCCCATGAGCTGATGTACCTGACGCGCGGCCAGCCGGTCGTCTACTACGGCGACGAGCAGGGCTTCACCGGCCGGGGCGGCGACAAGGCGGCCCGCGCCCCGATGTTCGCCGCCAAGGCCGCGCAGTACCTGGCCGACGACCTGATCGGCACCGACGCCACCCACGCCCGCGCCAACTTCGACACCGGCCACCCGCTCTACCGGGGCATCCGGACGCTGGCCGACCTCACCGCCCGGCATCCGGCGCTGCGCGACGGCGCCCAGATCGAACGGCTCGCACAGGGCGGCGTCTACGCCTTCTCCCGCATCGACGCCCGCGACCAGGTCGAATACGTCGTCGCCCTCAACAACGGCGCCGCGCCGCAGCGGGCCGCCGTCCCGACGTACTCGGCGGGCATGGCGTTCACCCCGATCTACCCCAAGCCGGGGGCCAGGGCGACCAGCGACTCCGGCGGGCGGCTGACCGTCACCGTCCCCGCCCGCTCGGCCGTCGTCTACCGGGCCGCCGGCCGCCTGGCCGCGCCCGCCGCCCGGCCCTCGGTCTCCCTGCGGCTCCCCGCGGCGCTCGGCGGCCGCGCCGAGATCGCCGCCGCCGTCCCCGGCGACGGCTTCGACCAGGTCACCTTCGCCGCCAAGGTCGGCGGCGGCCCGTGGCGGGTGCTGGGCACCGACGACGCCCGCCCGTTCCGCGTCTTCCACGACCTCGCCGGCGTCCCCGCCGGAACCCCGGTCGCCTACAAGGCCGTCGTCCGCGACTCCGCGGGCCGCACCGCCTCCGCCCAGGCCCGCGGCACCGTCGGCGGGCGGTGACCCGCCATGCGCCGACCGACGTCCGCTCCGGACGCCCCGTACCCGCACCCCACCGCACGCTGCACGCGCTCCCGGCGGAAGACGAGCGCCGCCCGACGGTGGGTGCGGGCGGCGGTGGCCGCCGTGATGCTGGCCGGGGGAGCGGTGGCCCTGCAGGCACCGGCCGCGGCGGACGCCGACCTGTCGCACGCCCGCGCCCACTGGATCGACCGGAACACGCTCGCGTGGAAGACGGACACCGGGCACCGGCACGAGCTGGTGTACTCGCCGTCCGGGAACGTGCGGGTGGAGAACGGCGACCTGGCCGGCGACCGCCGCGTCGTCCCGCTGACACCCGTCCCGGGCGGGCTGACCGCTGCGCAGCGCGCGCGGTGGCCGCACCTGGCCTCGTACGCCGCGTTCCGCGTGGCCGTCCGCGACATCGGCTCGGTGCTGCGCGGGCAGGTCGTGGCGGTCGAACGCGACCGCGGCGGGCGGCTGCTGAACGCCACCGGCGTGCAGATCCCCGGCGTGCTCGACGACGTGTACGGACGGGCGGCGTCCCGCGCCCGGCTCGGGCCCGTCTGGCGCGGCGGCGTGCCGACGCTGTCGGTGTGGGCGCCCACCGCGCGCCGCGTCGCGCTCGACCTGGCCGGGCGGACCGTCGCGATGCGCCGCGACGACGCCACCGGCGTGTGGTCGGTGACCGGGGCGCCCTCGTGGAAGAACCGCCGGTACGCCTTCCGGGTGACGGTGTTCGCGCCGTCCGCCGGACGCGTCGTCACCAACCTCGTCACCGACCCCTACAGCCTCGGCCTGACCGCCGACTCCGAACGCAGCCTGCTGATCGACCTGTCCGACCCGTCGCTGGCCCCCGCCGGATGGAAACGGCTGCGCAAGCCCGCCGCCCTGCGCCGCCCGTCCGTCTACGAGCTGCACGTCCGCGACTTCTCCGCCTCCGACCGCACCGTCCCCGAGCGGCTGCGCGGCACCTACGGCGCGTTCGCGGTGCGGGACTCGGCGGGCATGCGGGCGCTGCGCGGCCTGGCCCGCGACGGCGTGTCCCATGTGCACCTGCTGCCGGTGTTCGACTTCGCCACCGTCCCGGAACGCCGCACCGACCGGCGCGCCCCCGCCTGCGACCTGGCGGCGCTGCCCCCCGACTCCGAGCGGCAGCAGGAGTGCGTGGCGGCCGTCCGCGACACCGACGCGTTCAACTGGGGCTACGACCCGCTGCACTACACCGCGCCCGAGGGCTCCTACGCCTCCGACCCCGACGGGCCCGCCCGGACCAGGGAGTTCCGCGGGATGGTCGCCGCGCTCAACCGGGCCGGCCTGCGCGTGGTGATGGACGTCGTCTACAACCACACCCACGCGTCCGGGCAGGACCCCCGCTCCGTCCTCGACCGCATCGTCCCCGGCTACTACCACCGCCTCCTCGAAGACGGCCGCGTCGCCACCTCCACGTGCTGCGCCGGCACCGCGCCCGAGCACACGATGATGGACAAGCTCATCGTCGACTCGGTCGTCACCTGGGCCCGCCACTACAAGATCGACGGGTTCCGGTTCGACCTCATGGGCCACCACCCCAAGGCCGGCATGCTGCGCGTCCGGCAGGCCCTCGACCGGCTCACCCCCGAACGCGACGGCGTGGACGGCCGCTCCATCGTCCTGTACGGGGAGGGCTGGGACTTCGGCGAGGTCGCGGGCGGCGCCCGCTTCGAGCAGGCCACGCAGGCGAACCTGGCCGGCACCGGCATCGGCACGTTCAACGACCGGCTCCGCGACGCCGTGCGCGGCGGCGGCCCGTTCGACCCCGACCCGCGCGCGCAGGGCTTCGGGTCCGGCCTGTGGACGGCGCCCAACGGCGCACCGGCGGGCGGCACCGGCGCCGAACAGCGCGCCCGCCTGCTGCGCTCCGCCGACCAGATCAAGGTCGGGCTCACCGGCAACCTGCGCGACTACCGCTTCACCGCCTCCGACGGGCGCACCGTCACCGGAGCGCAGGTCGACTACAACGGCGCGCCCGCCGGCTACACGGCCGCCCCGCACGAGGCCGTCACCTACGTGGACGCGCACGACAACGAGACCCTGTACGACGCGCTCGCCTACAAGCTCCCGCCGTCCACGCCGATGGCCGACCGCGTGCGCATGCACGTGGTGTCCCTGTCGACGGCGCTGCTGAGCCAGGGCGTCCCGTTCGTGCACGCCGGGACCGAACGGCTGCGCTCCAAGTCCCTCGACCGCAACTCCTACGACTCCGGCGACTGGTTCAACCGCCTGCTGTGGGACTGCCGCGACGGCAACGGCTTCGGCGCCGGGCTGCCGCCCGCCGCCGACAACCGGGACAAGTGGCCGTACGCCCGGCCGCTGCTCGCCGACCCGGCCCTGCGCCCCTCGTGCGCCGACATCGCCGCCGCCCGCGCCCGCACCGGCGAACTGCTGCGCATCAGGGACTCCTCGCCGCTGTTCCACCTGCCCGCGGCCGCGGACGTGCAGCGGCGGCTGACCTTCCCGCTCAGCGGCCCCGGCGAGACACCCGGCGTCATCACCATGCGGCTGGACGGCCGCGGCCTCGACCCGCGCTGGAAGTCGATCACCGTCGTGTTCAACGCCACCCCGCGGACGCAGACGCAGACGGTGCCCGCGCTGCGGGACGCCGCCGTCGCTTTGCACCCCGTCCAGGCCGCGTCCGCCGACCCCGTCGTCCGCCGCTCCGCCTTCGACGCCGCCACCGGCACCCTGACCGTCCCCGCCCGCACCACAGCCGTCTTCGTCGAATCCTGACCAGAGCCTGATCGGGGGACCCGTCCCGCCCACACATCCAGGAGGCACGCGAATGCGACCACGCCGCACCGCCCTGCTCGCCGCGCTCACCCTGACCGCGGCGTTCGTCCCCGCCCTGGGCACCTCCCCGCCCGCCGCCGCGGACCCGCCCGGCGACAAGAAGGTCATCGTCCACCTCTTCCAGTGGAAGTGGAAGGACGTGGCCGAGGAGTGCGAGAGCGTCCTCGGCCCCAAGGGCTACGGCGCCGTGCAGATCTCACCGCCGCAGGAGCACATCGTCCTGCCGGACGCCGGGCAGGGCGGCTACCCGTGGTGGCAGGACTACCAGCCCGTCAGCTACCCCAAGGGCGACTTCGCCAAGCTCACCACCCGCCGCGGCGACGTCACCGCGTTCCGCGACATGATCGCCCGCTGCCACGCCGCCGGCGTCAAGGTGTACGCCGACGCGGTCATCAACCACGCCACCGCCTCGTCCGGCGGCACCGGCAGCGCCGGCACCCGCTTCACCGGCAAGTACACCTACCCCGGCACGTTCTCCGACGCCGACTTCCACACCTGCCGCCGCGGCATCGCCACCTACCAGGACCGCTGGGAGGTGCAGAACTGCGAACTGGCGGGCCTGGCCGACCTGAAGACCGAGGACGCCGGATACGTCCGCCCCACCCTCGGCGGCTACCTCAAGGACCTGGCGTCCCTCGGCGTCGACGGCTTCCGCATCGACGCGGCCAAGCACATCCCCGCCGCCGACCTCGCCGCCATCCTCGCCGAGATGCGCAGGCAGATCGCCGCCGACCCCGCCTTCCCCGCCACCGGCACCCGCGACCCCTACGTCTACCAGGAGGTCCTCTACGGCTCCGGCGAGGCGGTCAGGCCGTCGGAGTACCGCGGCAACGGCGACGTCACGGAGATGCAGGCCATGGACTTCCTGGCCATGAAGTTCTGGACGACCGGCGACCCGAACAACCGGCTGCACCAGCTGCACGCCTTCCCCGTCAACTGGGGCGACGACATGGAGCCGGGCGACAAGGCGGTCGTCATGGTCGACAACCACGACAGCCAGCGCGACGCCCTGTCCGGCCGCCGCATCCTCACCTACAAGAACGGCGCCGCGTACCGGCTGGCCAACGTGTTCATGCTCGGCTGGGACTACGGCACGCCCGTGGTGATGTCCAGCTTCGGGTTCACCCACCGCGACACCGGCCCGCCCACGAACGGCGGCGGCACCACCAAGGACGTCACCTGCGACGGCACCGAATGGATCTGCGAGCACCGCTACCCGGAGATCGCCGCCATGGTCGGCTTCCGCAACGCGGTGGGCGACACCCCCGTCAACAAGGCCCACGACGCGCCCGAGCAGGACTGGTACACCGACTACACCGAGGGCGGCCCCGGCAACAAGATCGCCTTCAGCCGGGGCGACCGCGGCTACGTCGTCATCAACCGCGACGAGTCCTCCGACTGGAACCGCACCTACCGCACCCGCCTGGCCCCCGGCCGGTACTGCGACGTGATCGGCGGCGGCTACGACCCCGCGTCGAAGTCCTGCGACCCGTCACACGTCATCACGGTCGCCGACGACGGCACCTTCACCGCCAGCGTCCCCAGGATGACCGCCCTGGCCATCCACGTGAACGCCAAGCTCTGAAGGCCGGCACCGCGTGAGGGCCGCGTCCATGACGCGGTCCTCCCCGCGGTCGATGCCCGGCCGGCGACCGGCCTCGGCCGATATCGGTTTGGCATCGCCTGCCCCCATCGACCAGGCTCGCCGTGTGGACGATCTCGGTGTGCGGCTGGTGCGCGACCACACGATCCTCTCGGTGGTCGTAGGCTCACGCGCCTACGGGCTGGCGGTCGACGGCAGCGACGTGGACCGGCGCGGGGTGTTCGTGGCGCCGACGCCGCTGTTCTGGCGCTTCGACAAGCCCCCCACGCACGTCGACGGCCCCGCGCCCGAGCAGTTCTCCTGGGAGGTCGAGCGGTTCTGCGTCCTGGCGCTGGGCGCCAACCCGACCGTCCTGGAATGTCTGTGGTCGCCGCTGGTGGAGCGCGTCACCCCCGTCGGCGAGGAGCTGCGCGGTCTGCGCGGCGCGTTCCTGTCCCTGCGGGCGCACCGCACCTTCCTGCGCTACGCCGAAAGCCAGTTCCGCAAACTGGAGGCCGACCTGCGCACCCGGGGCGAACCGCGCTGGAAGCACGTGATGCACCTGCTGCGCCTCCTGATCAGCGGACGCCACCTCGTCCGCCACGGCGAACCGCTCGTCGACGTCGGCGACCACCGCGAGATGCTGCTGGCCGTCCGCCGCGGCGAGCTGCCCTGGGACGAGATCACCCGCTTGCGCGCCGCCCTGACCGCCGACATGGACAAGGCCCTGGCCGCCACCCCGCTCCCCGCCGCCCCCGACCGCCCCCGCATAGAAGACTGGCTGATCTCCCTACGCCGCACCCGAATCACCTCAACCCCCTGAAACAGGACACCGGTACCCGCGCAAGCCCCGCGGTGGTCGATCCACGCGATTGCGCGTTCCCGTCGTCGGCTCGGCCGCCCGTCGGCGATTGCCGGCGGCGCGCGGCGATGTGCAGACCGTGTGCCGGGGTTCAGTAGAACTGCTCTACGACCCGCACGTCGCGGGCGACCAGGTAGTCGGCGGGGTCCAGGTTCATGGCTGCACGCTTCGGTGACGCCCAGTACTGCTTGTTGCGCTCCTCGAAAGACTCCGGACCGTCGTAGGAGATCAACCACACGAACTGGCTGCGCTCATGGTCCAGCCATGCGCCGCCTATCTCGAATCCGAATTCCAAGCGCAGCGGGACGACCAGTTCCCGCCACTTGGCCGCCCACTCCTCCAGCAGACCCTCGCGGATCGTGTACGTACGCAGCTGCGTCGTCCTTGCCATCTCCGTTGCCTTCCGTATTCGATGCTCGCGAATGCCGCGTCGCAATGCCCCCGACCATGATCGACAGACTGGCCCGTTCCGGCCGCTGCCTTGCCCGGTCGGAGCAACTCATTTGATCATGAATGAAGACGTACTGTGTTCCCGCGGCCTCCGCAGGAGACGGCCGATTCGCGTGATATGTGATGGAAGGGCCATATGAGGCGTCGGCGGGGCGCACTGCTCCTCCAGGTTCTTCTCGTCCTGCTGGCGAGCCTGCTGGGCATCGTCACCAACTACGCCACCAACGTCGACGACACGCCCCTTGTCCTTCGCGTTCTGCAGAAGGCCGCGGTACCGGGCATCGGGGTGCTCATCCTGGCGTTGATCATCGGACACGTCATCGCCTTCCGGCTGGAAAGCCCGGCGCCGCAGCCCCGCATGTGGGATCAAGACCGTGCTCCCTACCCGGGCCTGGACGCCTTCACCGAGGGCGAGGCGGCGGTCTTCTTCGGGCGGGACGTCCAGATCGCCGAACTGACCCGCCGGCTGCACGCCTCTTCCGAACGTCCGTCCGACCGGTTCGTGGTGCTGGTAGGGGCCTCGGGCAGCGGAAAGTCATCGTTGGCCCAGGCCGGCGTCATGTCCCGGCTTCGGCAGCGGCGTTGGGTGATCCTGCCGGTGCTGACCCCCGGCTCGAACCCGATCGGCGCTCTGGCCGCGGCCGCAGGAGCACCGGACACCGCGGCGGCCGTGCGCCGGCTGCGCCGTTCTCCGGCGAGCCTGACCGACCTGCTCGACGAGAGCCGTCGCAGAGGCAACCGGTTCCGGCGCATGCTCCTGGTGATCGACCAGTCGGAGGAGCTGCTCACCCTGGCGGGCGAGCGGGAAAGAGACCTCTTCCTCGGGGCGATCGCGGAGGCACTGGCGCGTGACCCCCGTCTCTGGGTGCTCGCCACCGTGCGCATCGAGTTCCTGCGGGACTTCCTCGACACCTCGCACGCCGAGCTGTTCCAGAGCCCGGTCGCGATCGGGACACTGGGACGTTCCCAGCTGGCCCAGGTTATCGAGCAGCCGGCCGCCCTGGTGGGGCTGCGTTTCGCACCCGGACTCATCGAAGTGATGATCGAGGAGGCGGGAACCAGCGACGCGCTGCCGCTGCTGGCATACCTGCTGCAGGAGCTGTACTTCTCCGTGGGGCCGAATGCGCTGGTCACCGAGGATGCTTACCGGGCTCTTGGGGGTGTGGCGGGAGCGCTGGCGCGGCAGGCCGACTACGTCGTGGTCGAGTTGCGCGGTGAGCAGGGGGTCGACGCGATCCTGTCGGTGCTGCTCAAGTTCGTCACCATCGAGGGGCAGGACGTCACGCGGCGGCGGGTGGCGTTGGAAGACCTGTCCGCCGACGAACGCGCGGTGGTGGACGCCTTCGTCGACGCCCGGCTGCTCGTCACCGACGTCGGCGACGGCCGGCCCTACGCCCAGGTCGCCCACGAGGCGCTGTTCCGGCAATGGCCGCCGCTGCGGCAGGAGGTCGAGACCCGCGCCGAACAGCTTCGTCGGCGGGGTGAGCTCGAACGCTGGGCGGCCGACTGGGAGCACTCCGGCCGCAGCGCCGACTACCTGCTCACCGGGGAGCGGTTGACGCTCGCCCGGCAGTGGTTCGCCGGCCTCGAGGAGGCCGGGCAGGCGTCCGGCGAGGTCCGCGCGCTGATCGAGGCGTCCCAGCGGCGTGACCTGGCGTTCCTGCGCAGGGTCTCCGACGGGATCGCCGAACATGTGCTCACCAACGCCGAGCGGTATCCCGAGCTGTCGACCATGTTGTCGCTGGCGGCGCTGTCGGACTGCCCGCCCACGCAGGCCGCGAGGCGTGCTCTGATGACCGCGCTGGCCTTCAACCACCTCTCCGACGTTCTGGAAGGGCACACCGACGCGGTGCGCAACCTCGCCTGGTCTCCCGACGGGTCCCGCATCGCCACGGCGTCGCGGGACGGCACGGCGAGGATCTGGGACGCCGCGACCGGCGACACCGTCACCGTCATCGACGGGCACGACGACATGGTGGAGATGGTGGCCTGGTCCCCGGACTCCACGAAAGTGGCCACCGCCTCACGCGACCGCACGGTCGGCATCTGGGACGCGGCCACCGGACAGCGGCGTGCGAGCCTGACCGAGGCGACCGACGTCGTACGATGCGTCGCCTGGTCGCCGGACGGCCGTTGGGTCGCCGCCGGGTCTCGGGACCTGGTAGTGCGGGTCTACGAAGCCGCCACGGCGCGTCTCATCCGCGAACTGCACGGCCATGCGGACAACATCCTCGGCCTGGCCTGGTCTCCCGACGGCGCTCGGCTGGCCAGCGGATCGCACGAACGCGCCGTCCGCGTCTGGGACGTCGAGACGGGCGAGCAGTGCGCGATGCTCGAGGGGCCGGAAGACTTCGTCGAAGGCGTCGCCTGGCATCCCGATGGCGAACACGTGGCCGCGGCGTCCGGCGACCAGACGGTCCGGTTCTGGCATGCCGCCACCGGACGGCAGGACATGCTGATCAGAGCTCATGAGGAGCGCGTGTGGAACGTCGCGTGGTCGCCGGACGGCACCCGGCTCGCCTCCTGCGGCGCCGACCGTACGGCGCGGGTGTGGGATCCCGCTTCCGCCCAGGAGATCGCCGCCCTCCGGGGGCATGACGGCGACGTATGGGGGGTGTCCTGGTCGCCGGACGGCAGTCGGCTGGCCACCGCCTCGGGAGACCGGACCGCGAGGGTATGGCACCTCACACCGCGCGGGGTCGAGGAGACGCTCCTGACCGGGCATCGCGGGCCCCTGCGAGGCGCCATCCACTGGAGCGGCGCGCGGCAGCAGATCGTCACCTGCTCGGATGACGGGAGCGTCCGGTTCTGGGACCGGGAGTCCGAACGGCAGACGGTGGTCATCAGCCGGCACCGGGACGCCGTCCTCGGCATCGCGTCGGCTGGATCCGTCCTGTTCACCTGCTCGGCCGACAAGACGATGACCGCCTGGGACGTCCGGCCGGGTGTTCCCGCGCGGATGCTGTGGTCGGTCGACCATGCCGACGCCGTACCGGAGGCGATAGCCCTCGCCGGAGACCGGCTCGCCACCGCGGGGCGCGACCGGCGGATCCGCCTGTGGAGCCGCGCCGACGGCTCGCTCCTGGGCGAACTCACCGGACACCGGGATTGGGTGACGGGAGTGGCCTGGTCGCCGGGCGGAGTCCTGCTGGCGTCGACCTCGGATGACCGTACCGCCCGCATCTGGGATACGGGGAACGCGCGGGAACTCACCGTGCTGCGGGGCCACGATAACTGGGTGGACGACGTGTCCTGGTCACCGGACGAGCGCTTCGTCGTCACCTGCTCGGCCGATCGGACCGCTCGCATATGGTCTGCGGCGAGCGGCGACCAGGTCGCCGTGCTCGAGGGCCACGAAGCCCGGGTGCACGCCGTGGCCTGGTCTCCCGACGGGACGCGGATAGCGACCGCGTCGTACGACCGGACCGTTCGCGTCTGGGACGCCCGGAGGGGCACGGAGGTCGGGATCATCGGGGTTCACCGTGACCGGGTGACCAGTGCCGTATGGACCCCTGACAGCCGGTACGTCATCACCGGCTCCTTCGACGGTACGGCCCGCCTCTGGAAGGCCGAGACCGATCTCGACGAGCTCAAGGCGGTCGCGCGCACCCGCGTCTTCCGCCCCCTGAGCGACGACGAGCGACGCGCCCATATGCTGCCCGTCCCCGATCAGTGATCGAGCGCGTGGCGCAGGGCCGGGTGGGAGGGCGTCTGCGGTGTATCGGGATGGGCGGGAGGCGCGAACTGATTGATCTTGGTGCTCGTCATACGCACCTGCAAGGGCTGGACGGCCGGGCGGCCGCGGCCCGGTGGTGTGAAGGACAAGGGCATAGAGGGGAGTCGCGGGCGGCGATGGCTTGGGGACCTCAGGAGCACCAGGACGGCCTGACGGCGGGCGGGAACCTGTTCCGGCATCTGATGTCCGGAGGTCAGCTCACCCCGCTGCCGGCGGGGGGAGTCGTCCTGCAGCGGGGCGAGAACGCCTACGCCGATCTGCCGCTGGAGTACTCCCGGTTCTACGGCATGAACGTCCAGCACCAGTCGGTGGTGGCGATCGGCTCGCCGGCGTTCATGCTGGGGGCGATGGCGGGCAACGTCATCGCCCGCAAGCGCGCCGAGTCGGCCGCGGCGCCGCAGTGGCGCGAGCACCAGATCGCCCGCGTCGTGCTCACCGCCCAGCGGCTCATGGTCGCGACGGACCGGGTGGCTGATGTTCTGGCACGGGGGACTGGTGGAGTTCGTCCCCAACCCCGAGCAGTTCACCATGGTGCTCGCCTACTCCGACACCGAACCGGTCATGCTGCGCGGCCCGGGGGTGCCGTGGGTGGCGGTGTCCATGGCGAACCTGCTCTACGACCCCGACCAGATGGCGCGGCTTCCCGGGTTCGCGGGGATGGCCGCCTGGTACCGGAGCCAGGTCGAGCAGGAGTACCGGCTGAGCCGGCAGCGCGAACTGGAGGCTCCGGCGGCCCCGGCGCACGATCAGGCGCCTCCGCCGCGGCAGGGCGGCGGCGCCGTCCAGGCGGAGGCGCAGGAAGGGCCGGACGAGCCGGCTTGAGCGCCCCGCGGCCGGCGTGTCCCTCTCGCCGCGGCGATGAACCGGGCCGGGTGCCTCAGGAGCGGGCGGCGGTGAGGGCGGCGTCGACGGTCGCGGGGGCGAGGAGGTGGTCGAGGGTCATGACGGCGCAGCCGATGAGGCCCGCGGTGTCGCCCAGGCGGCTGGGCTCGATGCGCAGCCGGCCGGTGGCCAGGGCCGTGGCGCGCCGGTAGACGACCTCGCGGACGCCCGCGATGAGCGGCTCGTAGGCGCCCGTCAGGTCGCCGCCGAGGACGACCACGGCCGGGTTGAGCAGGTTCACCGCGGTGGCGATCACCTCGCCGAGCAGGCGGCCCGCGTCGCGGACCAGGCCGACGACGGCGGGGTCGCCCGCGCGGGCGCGCGCGGACAGCTCGGCCAGGTCGCGGGCGCCGGAGCGGGCCAGCAGCGCCGCGCCGCCCGCGACGGCCTCCAGGCAGCCCAGGTTCCCGCAGCGGCAGGGGGACTCCCCGGCGCCCGGGACGGGCACGTGCCCGATCTCCCCGGCCGCGCCGAGCGCGCCGCGCTGGATCCGGCCGCCCATGATCAGCCCGCCGCCGATGCCGGTGGAGACCTTGACGAACAGCAGGTCGGCCAGGTCGGCGAACCGGGTGCGGTGCTCGCCGAGCGCGGCGGCGTTGACGTCGTTGTCGAGCAGGACGGGCACGTCGAACCGCTCGGCGACCAGCGGGCCGACCTCGACGCCGTCCCACGCCTCGGGGGTCAGGCCGACCGGGTCGGGGACGGCCAGGCCCGCGCCGCGCACCGTCGCGGGGGACCGGCCGGCCTTGCCCAGCAGTTCGCTCCAGCGGTCCAGCAGGCGGGGCAGCACCGCGCCGGGGGACAGGTCGGCGGGCAGGTCCACGTCGGCCTGCACGAGCAGCGTGCCGGCCAGGTCGCACACGGCCGCCTGGCCGCGGGACCGGCCGAGGTTGGCGACCAGCACGGCCCCGCCCGCGGCGTTGAACTCCAGCCGCGCCGGCGGGCGCCCGCCGGTGGAGGCGCCGTCGGCCCGCTCGACCAGCAGCCCGTGCGCGATCAGCTCGTTGACCCGCGCCGCCACGGCGGGACGGGACAGGCCGGTGAGCCGCCCCAGTTCGGCGCGCGTGGACACGCCCTCCTCCCGGACGAGCCGGAGCACCTCGCCGCTGGTGGACGGGCTTCTGCGCATCCCGTCAGTGAAGCACGGGCTCCTTGCGGATGTCCACATGGCGAAACCACCGGGAGTTTTGTCATCATAGATGCCTAAGTCTGTTGTCTGGGTTTTCGTTACCGCGATAGGTTGCGGAGCGTTCGTCCCCCCGGTTCTGGAGCGTTCTATGAGCACCACGCCGCATCCCGTCGTGGCGCGCGTCACCCGGCGTGTCGCCGAACGCAGCGCCGGACGCCGCGCCGCGTACCTGCGCCGCATCGCCGAGGCCAAGGCCGCCGGCCCGGCCCGCACCGCGCTCGGCTGCGCGAACCTGGCGCACGGGTTCGCCGCCTGCGGCCCGCTGGAGAAGCTGCGGCTGCGCGGCGAGGAGACCCCCAACATCGCGATCGTGTCGGCCTACAACGACATGCTGTCGGCGCACCAGCCGCTCAAGGACTACCCCGACCGGATCAAGGCCGCCGTCGCCGCGGCGGGCGGCACCGCCCAGTTCGCCGGGGGCGTGCCCGCCATGTGCGACGGCATCACCCAGGGCCGCGCCGGGATGGAGCTGTCGCTGTTCAGCCGCGACGTGGTCGCCATGGCCACCGCGGTCGCGCTGGCGCACGACATGTTCGACGGGGCGCTGCTGCTCGGCGTCTGCGACAAGATCGTCCCCGGGCTGGTCATCGGGGCGCTGTCGTTCGGGCACCTGCCGGTGATCCTCGTCCCGGCCGGGCCGATGCCGTCCGGGCTGCCCAACGCCGAGAAGGCCAAGGTGCGCAAGCGGTACGCGGCGGGCGAGATCGGCCGCGACGAGCTGCTGGAGGCCGAGGCCGGGTCCTACCACGCGCCCGGCACCTGCACCTTCTACGGCACGGCCAACTCCAACCAGCTGCTCATGGAGGCGATGGGCCTGCACCTGCCGGGGGCCAGCTTCGTCCCGCCCGGCACCGAGCTGCGCGACGCCCTCACCGACGCCGCCGCGCGCCGCGTCCTGGAGCTGACCGCGCTGAAGGGCGACGACGCCTACCTGCCGATCGGGGAGATGCTGGACGAGCGCGCGTTCGTCAACGGCGTCGTGGCGCTGCTGGCCACCGGCGGGTCCACCAACCACACGCTGCACCTGGTGGCGATGGCCGCGGCCGCCGGCATCGAGCTGACCTGGGACGACTTCGACGAGCTGTCGGCCGTCACGCCGCTGCTCACCCGCCTGTACCCCAACGGCACCGCCGACGTGAACCACTTCCACGCCGCGGGCGGCACCGCCTTCCTCATCGGCGAGCTGCTGGACGCCGGGCTCCTGCACGAGGACGCCCGCACCGTCGGCGGCGGCACCCTGGCCGCCTACCGCCAGGCGCCCAGGCTCACCCCCGACGGCCTGACCTGGGAGCCCGGCCCGCGCACCTCCGGCGACACCGATGTCCTGCGCCCGGTGGACGAGCCGTTCGACCCGCAGGGCGGGCTGCGCACCGTCCGCGGCAACCTGGGCCGCGCGGTCATCAAGGTGTCGGCGGTGCGGCCCGAGCACCGCGCGATCGAGGCGCCCGCGCGGGTGTTCGGCTCGCAGGAGGAGCTGCACCGCGCGTTCTCCGCCGGGGAGCTGGACCGCGACGTCGTCGTGGTCGTCCGCCACCAGGGGCCGCGCGCCAACGGCATGCCCGAGCTGCACCGCCTCACCCCGCCGCTGTCGGTGCTGCAGGACCGCGGCCACCGCGTCGCGCTCGTCACCGACGGCCGGATGTCGGGGGCGTCCGGGACGGTGCCCGCCGCGATCCACGTGTCCCCCGAGGCGGCGGCGGACGGCCCGCTGGCCCGGCTGCGCGACGGCGACATCGTCCGCCTCGACGCCGACAAGGGCCTGCTGGAGGTGCTGGTCTCCGACGAGGAGCTCGCCGCGCGGGAGCCGCACGGGGGCGCGCCCGCCCGGGGCGAGTGGACGGGCACCGGCCGCGAGCTGTTCGACGCCTTCCGCCTGGCCGTCGGTCCGGCCGAGCGCGGCGCCGGGGTGGTCGTGTGACCGTGCGGGCGGAGGCGGCCGGGCCGTGGCTGGTCGGCGACGTCGGCGGCACCAACGCCCGGTTCGCGCTGGTGGAGGGCCCGGGCGCCGCACCGGACCGGGTGCGCGTCCTGCCGACCCGCGACTTCACCGGGCTGGGCGAGGCCGCGGCCGCGTACCTGGCGGAGGAGACCGCCCGGCCCGCCGCCGCGTGCCTGGCGGTGGCCGGTCCCGTCGGCGGCGGCCGCTACCACCTGACCAACGCCGACTGGCGCCCGGGCGAGGTCGCCGGCGTCCGCGACCGCCTCGGGCTGCCCGTGGTCGAGGTCGTCAACGACTTCGCCGCGCTGGCGGCGTCGCTGCCCCTGCTCGGCCCGGACGACCTGCGCCCCGTCGGCGGCGCGGCGCCCGCGCCGGACGGCACCGCCCCGCTGGCGGTGCTCGGCCCCGGCACGGGCATGGGCGTGGCCGGGCTCGTCCCGGTGCCGGGCGGCGGGTGGCTTCCCACGCCGGGGGAGGGCGGGCACGTCGACGCGCCCGCCGCCACCGACGAGGAGGTCGAGGTGGTGCGGCTGCTGCGGGCCGAATGCGGCGCCGCGAGCGCCGAGCTGCTGCTGTCCGGCGACGGCCTGGCCCGCCTGCACCGGCTGCTGGGCGCGGTGCGCGGCACGCCCGCCGAACCGCTGACCGCCGCGCAGATCGTCGCCGGACGCGACGACCCGCTGTGCGCGGGCGCGGTGGCCGCGTTCTGCGCGCTGCTCGGGTCGTTCGCCGGGAACGTGGCGCTCACGCTGGGCGCGCGCGGCGGCGTCTACCTGGGCGGCGGCATCCTGCCCCGGATCGCCGACACGCTGGCGGCCAGCGACTTCCGCGCCCGCTTCGAGGCCAAGCCCCCGGTCGAGGACTACCTGCGCGCGATCCCCACCGCGCTGGTCGTCCACCCCTACCCGGCCCTGCTCGGCGCCGCCGCCCACCTGGCCCGGACGCACCCGGGCCGCGGCGCGGCCGCCCCTACCCTGGAGAAGGCATGAGAACCGAGGAACTGTTCGACCTGGCCCCCGTCGTGCCGGTGGTGGTGCTGGACGACCCCGACGCCGCCGTCCCGCTGGCGCGGGCGCTGGTCGCGGGCGGCCTGCCGGCCATCGAGGTGACGCTGCGCACCGCCGCCGCGCTCGCCGCGATCGAGCGCATCGCCGCCGAGGTGCCGGACGCCGTCGTCGGCGCGGGCACGGTCGTGCGGCCCGAGGACGCCGCGCGCGCCGCCGAGGCGGGGGCGCGCTTCCTGGTCAGCCCCGGCTGCACCGACCGGCTGCGCGAGGCGATGACCGAGACCGGGCTGGCGGTGCTGCCCGGCGTGTCCAGCGCCTCGGAGGCGATGGCGCTGCTGGAGCACGGCATCACCGCGATGAAGTTCTTCCCGGCCGAGGCCGCGGGCGGCGCCGCCTACCTCAAGGCGCTCGGCGGGCCGCTGCCGCAGGTGCGGTTCTGCCCGACGGGCGGCGTCACCACCGACAACGCGCCGCGCTACCTGGCGCTGCCCAACGTCGGCTGCGTCGGCGGCACATGGATCACCCCGGCCGACGCCGTCCGCGCCGGCGACTGGGACCGCATCGAGGAGCTCGCCGCCAAGGCCGCCGCCCTGCGTCCCTGACCGGGGCGCGCGGGGCGTCCGACACCGGACGGCCGCGGTCGGGGCCGGCGGTCCCGACCGCGGCATCGTCGTTTTCGCCGGACCGGCCGGCGCGCCCCCGCGGGGCCCGTGTCAGGGGTTCCCGCCGGTCCGCTGGGTGCGGCGCCACCGCACGGTGAGGACCACCGCGCGGACCACCCACACCAGCAGGGCCAGCTGCAGCACCGCCAGCAGGCCCGCTTTCACGCCCACGGTGAACGTCGCCACCAGGAAGACGGCCAGCAGCAGCGGGAAGGCGAAGTGGTGCCGGTGTCCGTGCACCGGGTGATGCCGGTGTCCGTGCCTGAGGTGGCGGCGGTGTCCGTGCATCCAATGGTGGTGTGCGAGCGCCGGATGCGGTCCCCAGCCCGGGCCCCAGCCCGGCCCCCACGCGGGGGCGAATCCAGGGTGCGGCGCGGGCGGGTCGGGCAGCCCGTTGGGCTCGGGCAGGTCGTGGACGACGGCGGCGAGGTCGGCGCGCGTCTTGGCGGCCAGCACCGCCTCCAGCCGTTCGTCGAGCTCCTCGCGGGTCAGCCGCCCGGCCGCGAAGTGGTCGTGCAGGGCCACGGCCACCGCGTCGCGTTCGCTGTCGCCGATGCGCAACCGGTCGATGTCAGGATCGGGCGAAAGACGGGGCATGGAAGCCTCACTCCTCACGGTCGTCGTCGGGCACGTCCTCGCCGTCGTCGGCCAGGATCCGGTACAGGTCGCGGCGCGTGCGGGCCAGCACGTCGCGCGCCCGGGCGACCTGGTCGGGCGACCCGGAGTGCACGATCTGCATCAGCGCCGCCCCCGTCTGCGCGGCCTGCTTGAACATCTCCGGGACGCCCTCGCCGTAGTCGGGCGTCATCGCCGCCCACGGCTCGCGCAGCTCGTCGGCGTGCGCCTCGACGTAGGCGCGGCCCTCGTCGGTGAGGCGGTGGACGCGGCGGCCCGCGCCCTCCTCGGCGCGGATCAGGCCCTCGTCGACCAGCTGCTGCAGCGCCGGGTACACGGCGCCGGGGCTGGGCCGCCAGGCGCCGCCGCTGCGCTCGCCGATCTCCTGGATGATCTGGTAGCCGTTGCGCGGCTCCTCGGCCAGCAGCGCCAGGATCGCCGCGCGCACGTTGCCCTTGCGCGCCTTGCCCTTGCCCCACGGCGCGCCGCGGCCCCAGGGGCCGCCGGGCCCGAAGAAGCCGCCGAACCCCGGGAACTCCCCGCGCGCCGACGCCCCCCAGCCGAAGCCCCGGCCGTGCGCCGCGGCGTGCGCGGCCGCATGCGATGCGGCGCGCGCCGCCGCGCGGGCCGCCGCGCCGCGGAGCTTGGCCGCCGCGAACGCCGCCCACGGCCACTCGGACTCGAACGTTGCACCCATGTTCTCCACCGCCTTCCGAGATCGTTCGTTGATCTCTCGCGATACGACAACGATATATCGAAGACGTACGGAGCGGCCACCGGGTTCCCGGAACCGGAGCGCATGGCGAGATGCAAGTAGCTCGATATCGAGATAAATTAGGAGATGGCTTGACGTCGAGAGAAAAAGCCGCGGAACTTAGGCGGCCCTGAGTCCCGGCCGGATCCGCTCCTAGGGCAGGATTCTGGCAAGGGACCGTGCGCCCCGCCGCCCTGGACCGCGCACCGGGGACCCTGCCCGTCCGTCGACCGGACCGGCAATGCGTCCCCGGCGGCGGCCGGGAGCCCGCAGGAACGATTGAACAGGATCGACGACGCCGCGCAGTCGCGTCCCGGACCGGACGCGCGGCGGTGACGGAGGAGGAGTCCGTGTCCGCTAACAGCTTCGGCAGCCGCAGCACGCTGCGGGTTGGCGACAAGTCGTATGAGATCTACCGGCTGGACGCCGTCGAAGGCTCGGCCCGGCTCCCGTACAGCCTGAAGGTGCTGCTGGAGAACCTGCTGCGCACCGAGGACGGCGCCAACGTCACCGCCGAGCACATCCGCGCGCTGGCCGAGTGGGACCCGGCGGCGCAGCCGAGCCGGGAGATCCAGTTCACCCCGGCCCGCGTGATCATGCAGGACTTCACCGGCGTGCCCTGCGTGGTGGACCTGGCCACCATGCGCGAGGCCGTGCGCGACCTGGGCGGCGACCCGTCCCGGATCAACCCGCTGGCCCCGGCCGAGATGGTGATCGACCACTCCGTCATCGTCGACTACTTCGGCTCGCCGGACGCGTTCGAGCGCAACGTGCGGCGCGAGTACGAGCGCAACCGCGAGCGCTACCAGTTCCTGCGCTGGGGCCAGACCGCGTTCGACGAGTTCAAGGTCGTGCCGCCCGGCACCGGCATCGTCCACCAGGTCAACATCGAGCACCTGGCCCGCGTGGTGTTCGACCGCGACGGCGTCGCCTACCCCGACACCTGCGTCGGCACCGACTCGCACACCACCATGGAGAACGGCATCGGCGTGCTCGGCTGGGGCGTCGGCGGCATCGAGGCCGAGGCCGCCATGCTCGGCCAGCCGATCTCCATGCTGATCCCGCGGGTGGTCGGCTTCAAGCTCACCGGCCAGCTGCCCGCCGGCACCACCGCCACCGACCTGGTGCTGACCATCACCGAGATGCTGCGCCAGCACGGCGTCGTCGGCAAGTTCGTCGAGTTCTACGGCGAGGGCGTGGCCGCCCTGCCGGTCGCCGACCGCGCCACCATCGGCAACATGAGCCCCGAGTTCGGCTCCACCTGCGCCATCTTCCCGATCGACGGGCAGACCCTGGACTACCTGCGGCTGACCGGCCGCTCCGAGGAGCAGATCGCGCTGGTCGAGGCGTACGCCAAGGAGCAGGGCCTGTGGCTGGACCCGGCCGCCCAGCCCGACTTCTCCGAGCACCTGGAGCTCGACCTCGGCACCGTCGTGCCGTCCATCGCCGGCCCCAAGCGCCCGCAGGACCGCATCTCCCTCGCCGAGGCCAAGCAGACCTGGCGGCGCGACGTGCGCAACTACGTCTCCGACGGCAGCATCCAGGGCCCGGTCGACGAGGCGTCCGCCGAGTCGTTCCCCGCGTCCGACTCCCCGGCGATCTCCCACGACGCCAACGGCGACAAGCCGCGCCCGCACGGCGAGGACGGCGCGCGGCGCCCGCACAACCCGGTGCCGGTCACCCTGGCCGACGGCACCGAGTTCGAGCTCGACCACGGCGCCGTCGTCATCGCCGCCATCACCTCCTGCACCAACACCTCCAACCCCTACGTCATGGTCGGCGCGGGCCTGCTGGCCAAGAAGGCGGTGGAGAAGGGCCTGACCCGCAAGCCGTGGGTGAAGACCTCGCTGGCCCCCGGCTCGCAGGTCGTCACCGGCTACCTGGAGCGCTCGGGCCTCGCCCCGTACCTCGACAAGATCGGCTACAACCTGGTCGGGTACGGCTGCACCACCTGCATCGGCAACTCCGGCCCGCTGCAGGAGGAGATCTCCAAGGCGGTCAACGACGCCGACCTGGCCGTGGTGTCGGTGCTGTCGGGCAACCGCAACTTCGAGGGCCGCATCAACCCCGACGTGAAGATGAACTACCTGGCCTCGCCGCCGCTGGTGGTCGCCTACGCGCTCGCGGGCACGATGGACATCGACATCCTCAACGACCCGATCGCCGACGGCGCCGACGGCCCGGTCTACCTGCGCGACATCTGGCCGTCGATGGAGGAGATCAAGGAGATCGTCGAGGGCTCCATCGGCCAGGAGATGTTCCTGCGCGACTACGCCGACGTCTTCAAGGGCGACGAGCGGTGGCGCGAGCTGCCCATCCCCACCGGCGACACCTTCGAGTGGGACCCGGACTCCACCTACGTGCGCAAGGCCCCCTACTTCGAGGGCATGGGCCTGGAGCCCGACCCGGTCGCCGACATCCACGGCGCCCGCGTGCTGGCCAAGCTCGGCGACTCGGTCACCACCGACCACATCTCCCCGGCCGGGGCCATCAAGGTCGGCACCCCCGCCGCCAAGTACCTGCAGGACAACGGGGTCGAGGTCAAGGACTTCAACTCCTACGGCTCGCGGCGCGGCAACCACGAGGTGATGATCCGCGGCACGTTCGCCAACATCCGGCTGCGCAACCAGCTGCTGGACGGCGTGGAGGGCGGCTACACCCGCGACTTCACCCAGGAGGGCGCGCCGCAGGCGTTCATCTACGACGCCGCGCAGAACTACGCCGCCCAGAACATCCCGCTGGTGGTCATCGCGGGCAAGGAGTACGGCTCGGGCTCGTCCCGCGACTGGGCCGCCAAGGGCACCGCGCTGCTGGGCGTGCGCGCCGTCATCGCCGAGTCCTACGAGCGCATCCACCGCTCCAACCTCATCGGCATGGGCGTGCTGCCGCTGCAGTTCAAGGAGGGCGAGTCGGCCGCCTCGCTCGGCCTGACCGGCACCGAGACCTTCGACATCGTCGGGATCGAGAAGCTCAACGAGGGCGAGACCCCGCGCGAGGTCACGGTGAAGGCCGACGGCAAGGAGTTCACCGCCATCGTCCGCCTCGACACCCCGGGCGAGGCCGACTACTACCGCAACGGCGGCATCATGCAGTACGTGCTGCGGAACCTGCTGCGCAAGTAGGGTCGGCGAGGGCGCCGAGGTCAGGCGCCGGCGGCAGGCGGCGGCCGAGCCTGTGCTTGCCGTCGTCAGGTCCAGGCCGACGCCACAGCGGCGCCGCGGCTAGCCACGCGCTGACGGGCCGTCCCCCCGGTCGCCGGGGGGACGGCCCGTCCCGTTCCGCCCGCGCCCGCGAAATCCCACCGACAGTGTCGGGATGTAACGTTCCAGGCATCATGCCTGATCTTGACTTCCTGCTGGTCGGCGGGCTGGCCGCGCTGCTCGGCGCGATCGTGCAGAGCAGCGTCGGACTCGGCGTCGGACTGGTCGCCACTCCCGTCGTGACGCTGCTGTTCCCCGCGATGATGCCCGGCGCGATCCTGGTCGCCGCGGTCGTGCTGCCGGTGGCGACGCTGTTCCGCGAGATGCGCCACGCCGATCTGCGGGGCCTGGGCTGGGCGTTCGGCGGGCGGCTGGCAGGGACCCCGCTCGGCGTGTGGGTGGTGGCGGTCATGCCCGTCGACGCGCTCGGCGCGTTGATCGGCGCGGTGGTGCTGGCCGCGGTCGCCGCGTCCGCCTGGTCGGGGGCCGTCCCCCGCACCCCGGCCACCCTCACCACCGCCGGGCTGCTGGCGGGCGCCACCGGCACCGCCTCGGCCATCGGCGGACCCCCGATCGCGCTGCTCTACCAGCGCGAGGACGGCCCGCGGGTGCGCGCCACCCTGTCGGTCTTCTTCACCGTCGGAGCCATCCTGTCGCTGGTCACCCTGGCCGCCGCGGGGCAGCTGCCGCGGGAGCAGGTCGTCGCCGGGCTGGCGCTGACCCCGTTCGTGCTCACCGGGTTCGCCGTGGCGGGTCCGCTGCGCCGCTACCTGGACGACGGGCGCATGCGCCACGCCGTCATGGCCGTGGTGGCCCTGTCCGCCCTGTCGCTGATCGTGCGTAGTGTGATCTGACGTGACGACGCGACGCCCTACCCGGGCCGACCTGGAAGCGGCCCGCGACCGCGTGATCCCCGACGTGCTGCCCGACGACGGCACGCCCCTGCGCGTGCTGTTCTGCGGCATCAACCCCGGCCTGTACTCGGGGGCCACCGGCCACCACTTCGCCCGCCCCGGCAACCGCTTCTGGCCCGCCCTGCACCGCGCCGGCTTCACCGACCGGCTGCTCGCCCCCTCCGAACAGCACCTGCTGCCCTCCTACGGGCTGGGCATCACCAATCTGGCGCCCCGCACCACCGCCCGCGCCGACGAGCTGACCGCCGAGGAGCTGCGCGAGGGCGGCCGCCGCCTCGTCGCGCTCGTGGAACGGCACCGCCCCGCCTATCTGGCCGTCCAGGGCGTCACCGCCTACCGCACCGCGTTCGGCAGGCCCCGCGCCCAGATCGGCCCCCAGGACGACACGATCGGCTCCACCCGCGTGTGGGTCCTGCCCAACCCCAGCGGCCTCAACGCCGGCTGGCCCTTGGACAGGATCGCCGCCGAACTGACCCGCCTCCGCCGAGCCGCCGAAACGAGTCGAGTGCACGCGCTGGACGGACGCCGGAGACCGCCCGAGGGCTAGAACTCGATCATCACCTGCGGGTCGAACACCACCGTGAACCCCACGTCCGCCTTGATCTCGGCGGTCAAAACCTCGCCGGCCTCCGCCGTCCGGTCCAGCCGGTAGGCGCTCGCCCCGTCGTCCAGAAGCAGCACCTGAACCCTGGGACGAGGCTCGACGTCCACGATCCAGTACTGCGCGATGCCGCACGCGGCGTACTCCTGCACCTTGCGCACCCGGTCGCGCCGCTCGCTGCCGCTGCCGGGGGAGACGACCTCCACGGCGAGGAGAACCTCCGTGCCGGGGACCGTCCTCGGTTCGCGGTGGACGATGGAGGCCCGGGCCACGCCCTTCGGCACCACGAAGACGTCCGGTTTGCGGATACCGGCCGGTGTTGTGATCTCCCATTCGCCGCCGTGGGCGACGAAGACGTCCGCTCCCGCCTCCTTGGCCGCCGACCGCACGACCTCCCACACGCATTCCGCCGCCCAGTTGTGCGGCCAGCTCGGCGACAACTCGACCAGCCATCCGTCCTCAAGCTCGAAACCCTTGCCGTCGTCGTCGCGAGCGTGCAGATCCTCGACCGTGTAAGGGCCGAAGCGTCGGTCATGCGTGATGGTCACGGCCCTGCTCCCGTCGGTGTGCGAGGTCTGTTGGAAACTACGCTACCCGCTGGACCTTCCGCGACACAGCGTAGCGGGATGGTCGCAGTCAGGAAGGGGGATGGGTGGAAGAGGAGGAGACCATCAGCTCGACGTCGGCCACCAGGGTGGGCTGGGGCTGCCAGAGGCCGGGGCGGCCGAGGGCGACGATGGGGCGGGGGAGGGCCCGGATGTCGGCCAGCCGCCAGTGGTGGGACGACGGGTCGGCCCAGGAGCCGCAGTCGCACGGCTCGCCGTTCACGGCCGCCGAGCAGACGTCGTCCAGGCGGGCGACGGCGATGACGGCGCCGAGCGTGGCCAGCGGGTCGCGCGGGTCCCAGCCGGCGGCCTGGATCAGCGGCGAGTCGCATGCGCGCAGGTCGACGCGCATGGAGGCGTGCACGAGCAGCGGTCCGCGGTAGGCGGTCGGCGCCTCCTGGTTGGAGACGGTCTTGCCGCCCCGGGCGATCGCGAAGGCCCAGGGTTGCTGGACGCTTATCGCCTGCACGCGGTCCCCCTCCCGTGCTCGCTGGTATCCATCTTCACCGCGCCGTCCAGAGCGGGACGCCCGGTTTGCAGCGGAGTATCCGGCTCCGCCGGTGGGGTCGCCGCGGGTGCGCCAGGCAAGAATGGCGGCGAGGTCAGATGCGTTCGGGTCACGGTGGTGTGGGCCGGGAGTGGAAGCGGTCGCGGTCGAGGGGTCGGCGTGATGATCGGTTCCCACCATGATTCGCCAACCGGCGCCGGAGCGGCAAGCAGGACACGTGAGATTCTCGCCAACGGCCGGTCCGGCGGCCGCCTCCGGCGGTCAGCCCTTGAGCGCCCCCGCCATCAGGCCGCGCATGAAGAACCGGCCGAGCAGCAGGTAGACCAGCAGGGTCGGCAGCGACGCCAGCAGCGCCGAGGCCATCTGCTGGTTGTACTGGACGGCCACCGCGCCCGAGCCCGCGGTGTTGTTCAGCATGACGGTCACCGGCCAGCTGTCGGGCGCGCCGAGGAACACCGCGAACAGAAAGTCGTTCCACATCGAGGTGAACTGCCAGATCAGCGTCACCGCGAACGCCGGGCCCGACACCGGCAGCACGATCGACCGGTAGGTGCGCAGCAGGCCCGCGCCGTCCACCCGGGCCGCCTCGATCAGCTCGTCCGGGATGGTGACGTAGTAGTTGCGGAAGATCAGCGTGCAGATCGGGATGCCGTACACCACGTGCGCCAGCACCAGCCCGCGCACGGTGCCGGCCAGCTCCAGGTCGGTCAGCATCCCGGCCAGCGGGATCATCACCGCCTGGTAGGGGATGAACATCCCGAACAGGAACAGCGTGAACACCGCGTCCGCCCCGGGGAAGCGCCACTTCGACAGCACGTACCCGTTCAGCGAGCCCAGCGCCGCCGAGATCAGCGAACCGGTCACCGCGATCTTGACGCTGTTCTCCAGGCCGGGCCGCAGCGCCTGCCAGGCCGCCCGCCAGCCGTCGGCGCTCCAGTCCCGCGGCAGGCTCCACGCCGTCGACGGGTCGGCCTCCTGCAGCGCCTTGAAGCTGGTCACGACCAGCACGTACACGGGGATCAGGAAGAGCACCGCGAAGGCGAGCAGCACCGCGAACCGCACGCCGCGCAGCACCTGCGGCCGGGCCGGGACGCGCCGCCCCGCGCCGGCGCCGGTCCGCGCGCTCACCGGTCGCGCTCCGCCCGCACCGACCACACCAGGTAGGGGACCACCAGCAGCGCCACCGCGAGCAGCAGGTACGTGGCGATGGTGGCGCCGTTGGCCGGGTCGTGCCGGTCGAACACCTCCACGTACGTGGCGATGGCCGGCACGTAGGTGATGATCTGCTTGCCCGCGATCGCCATGATCAGGTCGAACACCTTCAGCGAGATGTGCCCCAGGATGATCAGCGCCGACAGCGTCACCGGCCGCAGCTGGGGGAATACCACGTACCGGTACACCTGCCACTCGGACGCGCCGTCCACCCGGGCCGCCTCCCGCAGGTCGTCGGGCACCCCGCGGAACCCGGCCAGGTACAGCGCCATGACGTACCCGGTCATCTGCCAGATCGCCGGGATCGCCATGGCCGCCATGCCCCACGACGGGTTCTGCCACCAGTCGTTGGCGAGGGCGCCCAGCCCGATCCGGTCGAACAGCTGATTGAGGCCGACGGCGCGTTCGGGCGGCGCCGGGTTCATCAGCCACCGCCACACCACCCCGCTGGCGATGAACGAGATCGCCATGGGGAACAGGTAGACGGCCCGGAACCCCGCCTCGGCCCGGATGCCCTTCTCCATCAAGAAGGCCAGGAACGCGCCCAGCAGCAGCGCCCCGCCGACGAACACCACCGTGAACAGCAGCGCGTGCCGGACGGCCGGGGGCCAGCTCGGATCGCTCCACAGGTCGGCGAAGTTGCGTCCCTCGTCGAACCCGTACGGGGTGACCTCGTCGTGGCTTCCGCTCACCGCCACCCGCGTGTTCCAGGCGATGAGCCCGTACACGAACACGCCGATCGCCACCATCGACGGGGACACCAGCAGCAGGCCCGGCAGCCACCGTCTGCCGCGTCCCAGCCTCAGCGTCGCCACGCGGGCGCCCTCCCATCTCCGCGGGACCGGCGCCGGGCGGCCGCGCGGACGCGCCCCGCGGCCGCCCGGCGCGCCGTCACCGGCCGCTGTTCTTCGCCGCCTCCACCAGGGCGGCCTGCAGCTTGCCCACGTCCCTGCTCTGCAGGAACAGGCCCACGGCCGTGTCGATGTCGGTGTGCCACTTCTTGTTGGCGGTGACGCCGTGCCAGAACGAGCCGGCCAGCCTGATGTCCGGCCTGGTCCACTCGTTCAGCGCGTACTCCAGGTAGCCCTTGTAGAGGCCGCGGTCGGCGTCCTTGCGGGCCGGGATGGACCCCTTCTTGGGGTTGAACAGGTCCTGGCCCTCCTTGCTGGCCGCCTCCTTCAGCCAGGCGATCGCGCCGGCGCGGTGCGGGGCGCCGCGCGGCAGCGTGAAGCTGTCCGACAGCCACAGGTACGTGCCGTCGGTGCCGGGCGCGGGGGCGTACTTGAAGTCGGTGTCGAGCGTCTTGCCCAGGCCGTTGGGCGCCGGGTTGACGAAGTAGCCGTAGGCCCAGTCGCCCATGATGTTGAACGCGGCCTTGCCGTCGACGACCGCCTTGGCCGCGCCCTGCCAGTCGGTGGACGCCGCCTCGACCGTGGTGTACTCGAGGATCTCGGCGAAGTCGGTGAGCGCCTTGGCGACGGCGGGGGTGCTCCAGTCGGCGCCCGGCTTCCACAGGGCGTTGTAGGCGTCGGTGCCGAGGTCGCCCAGCAGCACGTTCTCCAGCAGGTGGTCGGCGGTCCACTGGGCGCCCAGCGACAGCGGCACCTTGCCGGTCCTGTCCTTGACGGCCTTGAGCGCGGCGATGAACTCGGCGACCGTCTTCGGCGGCCCGGACAGCCCGGCGTCCTCGAGGATCCGCGGGTTGTACCAGAGCACGTTGGAGCGGTGGATGTTCACCGGCACCGAATAGATCCTGCCCTGGTAGGTGATCTGCTCCAGCAGCTGCCGCGGGTAGGCCGAGCGCAGGCCGTTGTCGTCGTAGAAGGAGTCCAGCGGCTCGATCTGCCCGGCCTTGATGTAGTCGAGCAGCTCGGCGCCGGCGTGGCCCTGGAAGGAGTCCGGGGGCTTGCGGTTCTGCAGCCGGCTGGCCAGCACCGCCTGCGCCTGGGTGCCCGAACCGCCGGCGATGGCGGCGTTGACGAACTCGGTGCCCGGGTTCTTCTTCTCGAAGTCGGCCTTCATGGCCTGCAGCCCGTCGGCCTCGCCGGGACCGGTCCACCAGGAGAAGACCTCCACCTGGGACGCGTCCGAGCCGCCCTCGTCGCCTCCGCCGCAGCCGGACACCGCGAGCATCCCGCCGAGGACCACGGCGGCGACCGCCTTCCACCGTCCACGCATCGTTCGTCCCTTCGGTGACGCCACAACCAAGCGTCCGTTCAAATTCGCGGACGGGTCAACGGCGGCGGCCGAAAAGTGATCTCGCGGTTATCCGGGCGCACGGCCCCGGACATGCCGCGGCGCCCCGCGCGCACCGTGCGCGCCGGGGCGCCGCGTCCGGACGGTCACCGGTGCGATCACCAGCGCAGTGCCGGAGGAAGCCGGTCGGTTCCGGCGTCGGGCCAGTCCAGGGGGGCGCCGAGCGGGGCCAGCTCGGCCAGCTGGAGCCGGTACCAGGGGGAGGAGTCGGGCCGCTCGGCCAGCTCCAGGCAGCGGTCCCAGGTCCACCACTCGGCGGTCTCGACCTCGTCGGGGTTGGGCGTGACCTGCCCGGACGTCACCGCGCGCACCACGGGGCAGCGCTCGTTCTCCACCACGCCGTCGGCCGCGGTGGCGCGGTACCGGAACGCGGGCAGCACCGGCGTGACCGACTCGGCCGAAACGCCCAGCTCGGTGTCCAGGCGGCGCAGCACCGCCTCGCGCAGCCCCTCGCCGGGTGCGGGATGCCCGCAGCAGCTGCCCGTCCACACCCCCGGGAAGGTCCGCTTGCCCAGCGCCCGCCGCGTGATCAGCACCCGCCCGCGCGGATCGACCAGGAAGCAGGAGAAGGCGAGGTGATACGGGGTGTGGCGATGATGGCTCGCCGTCTTGGGGGCCCGTCCGGCGACCTCATCGGCCTCGTCGAGCAGCACGATTTCCTCCACCATGCTCTCATTACTACAGCCCCGGGCCTGCGACCAGGAGTGAGTTCCTCCTCACCGGCGCGCCGTCCCGAAACGGGGCGAGCTGTGGCGATTCGGTGCAGATTCGATATCGGTGTCGTGCGGGCGGCGTGCCACCGGCGCGGCGCGGACGAAGCACCACTAAACTCGGACGGGCCCGGCGAGCAGGGGCAGAGAGGCCCCCGATGGAGGAGTTGACGCGCGTGACCCTGCTGGAGTCGATCACAGGTCCGGCGGAGCTCAGGCGACTGGACGCCGCGCAGCTGTCCCGGCTCGCGAGCGAGATCCGGGAGTTCCTGGTCGAGGCGGTGTCCAAGACCGGCGGCCACCTCGGACCCAACCTCGGCGCGGTGGAGCTGACCATCGCGCTGCACCGGGTCTTCGAGTCGCCGCATGACAAGATCCTCTTCGACACCGGCCACCAGGCCTACGTGCACAAGCTGCTGACCGGCCGGCACGACTTCAGCAGGCTGCGGCGGCGCGGCGGGCTGTCGGGATACCCCAGCCAGGCCGAGTCCGAGCACGACATCATCGAGAACTCGCACGCCTCCACCGCCCTGTCGTACGCCGACGGGCTGGCCAAGGCGTTCCGGCTGCGCGGCGAGACCGACCGCGCGGTGGTGGCGGTGGTCGGCGACGGCGCCCTCACCGGCGGCATGTGCTGGGAGGCGCTGAACAACATCGCGGCGGGCCGGGACCGGCCCGTCATCATCGTGGTCAACGACAACGGCCGCTCCTACTCGCCGACCATCGGCGGGCTGGCCAGCCACCTGGCCGAGCTGCGGGTCACCCAGGGCTACGAGAACGCGCTCGACCTGATCAAGAAGACGGTGCCGAAGGCGCCGGTGGTCGGCGGCGTGGCCTACGAGGCCCTGCACGGCATCAAGAAGGGCCTCAAGGACGTCCTGCAGCCGCAGGCGATGTTCGAGGACCTGGGCATCAAGTACGTCGGGCCGATCGACGGCCACGACATCGAGGCGGTCGAGCGCGCGCTGCGCCGCGCCCGCCGGTTCGGCGCCCCGGTCATCGTGCACTGCATCACCCGCAAGGGCCGGGGCTACGCGCCCGCCGAGAACGACGAAGAGGACTGCATGCACGGCGCCGGGTCGTTCGACCCGGCCACCGGGCGGCCGGTCGCCAAGAAGGGCGGCCCGAGCTGGACGAAGGTGTTCGGCGAGGAGATGGTGGCCATCGGGGCCGAGCGCCCCGACGTGGTCGGCATCACCGCCGCCATGCTGCACCCGGTGGGGCTGGCGCCGTTCGCCGAGGCCTACCCCGACCGCATCTACGACGTGGGCATCGCCGAGCAGCACGCGGTCACCTCGGCCGCCGGTCTGGCGCTGGGCGGCCTGCACCCGGTGGTGGCCGTGTACGCCACCTTCCTCAACCGGGCGTTCGACCAGGTCCTCATGGACGTCGCGCTGCACAGGCTGCCGGTGACGTTCGCGCTCGACCGCGCCGGGGTGACCGGCGACGACGGCGCCAGCCACAACGGCATGTGGGACCTGTCCATCCTGTCGCTGGTGCCGGGCCTGCGCATCGCGGTGCCGCGCGACGGCGCCCGGCTGCGCGAGCTGCTGCGCGAGTGCGTGGCGGTCGACGACGGCCCGACCGCGATCCGCTACCCCAAGGGCTCGGTGACCGACGACATCGAGGCCGTCGACACCGTCGGCGGCATGGACGTGCTGGCCCGCCACGACGGCGCCAACGGCGCCCGCGTGCTGGTGGTCGCCACCGGGTCGATGGCGGGGGTCGGCGTGGGCGTCGCCGAGCGGCTGGCCGCGCAGGGCATCGGCGTCACCGTCGTCGACCCGCGCTGGGTCAAGCCGCTGGACGAGGCGCTGGTCGACCTGGCCGCGCAGCACCGCATGGTGGCCGTGGTGGAGGACAACGGCCGCACCGGCGCCGTGGGCGACGCGGTGGCGCGGCTGCTGCGCGACGCGGGCAACGACGTGCCGGTGCGCACCTTCGGCATCCCGCAGGAATTCCTCGACCACGCCGCGCGCGCCGAGATCCTGGCCGACATCGGGCTCACCCCGCAGGACCTGGCCCGGCAGATCACCGAGGCGGTCACCGCCCTGACGGACGCGGCCGAGCCCGAGACCGAGCCTGAGGACGTCGCGTCCTCCGAGTGACCCGGCGCTGTTGCCAGGCCGTCCGGCCCCGGGCATGCGCATGCCCGGGGCCGCGCTCGGTCATCCGAAGCGCGGTCCCGGTGCGCGCGGGCGCCGCCAGGCCCGCCGGGGCGGTGCCCGCCTGACCCGCGGTGAGCACGCGGCCATCAGTCCACCACGCTGACGATCACCCGCTTGACGACGCCCTTCGGGCCGGCCTTCAGGAAGACGTCCTTGAACAGGACGCGCCCCCGCTCCTCGTCGACCAGCGACGTGCGGATGTGCAGGAACGCCCCGTGCCGGCCGGCCTTCTGGGAGACGACCGTGAACTTGGCGTCGGCGTGCGCGAGGGCCGGCGCGCCCGCGAGCGCGCCGAGCACGGCGCCCGCGGTGACCGTGACGCGGAACGGCATTGACATCATGACGACTCGCTTTCGCATACGTCGGATGGGCCGGGCGGGGCCGGTGAACGGGGCGGTGGCCCCGCCCGCGTGGGCGCGGACGGGGCCACCTTTGGAACGTGAACCCCTGCGGAAAGGCGCGGCTGTCAGTGGCCGAAGCCGCCGAACCCGCCGAACCTGCCGCCGCCGAACCCGGCGAACTGCCGGAACGACGCGACGCCCTTGGGACCGGCGAAGAACTTCTGCTTCTTGAAGAACGGGCCGTGGCCGAAGCCGTGGCCGAAGCCGCCGCCGAACCCGCCGAAGCCGCCGAAGCCGCCGCGGCCGAACCCGGCCACGACCCTGGAGGCGGCGATGCCCTTGGGGCCCGCGATCTGCTTCACCGTGACGAAGTTGGCGCCGCCGAAGCCCCGGCCGAAGCCGTCGCCGCCGGCGGTGCTCGCCATGGCAGCGGAGGGGGCGAGCAGCGCCGCACCGGTGGTGGCGGCGCCCAGGATGGCGATGCGTTGCAGCGTGTTCATGAGAATCCTCTCTTTCCCTTCGCCGCGCTGCGGCTGTGCCGCCGCACGGCTCGGTAGTCGCTGCTGGACCATCTGGTGACGATCCGTTGCGTACCTTCACCACCGCAACTACCCGTTGGAGTCGCTGCAACACGGTCCGTAGGTAATAACCGCTTTTTGGGGTCGTGGGTTCGTGATGACCTCCATGTCCCGTGGCGTCCGGTTCATGATCGGCATCTTCCGGCGCGCCGGTTTGTAATTGATCAAGTGCGGTGAGTAATCAACTGGGCCGATCTTGAGCCCGACGCGACAGAAAGGGCTGGACATGAGCGTGCGGACAACAGGCGCCGGCCGGTCGGCCGGCACGGTACGGGTGGCGGCTCCCGTCCTGGCGGCGGGCCTGGCGGTCGCGGCGGCCCCGCCCCCGGCGGCGGCCGACGCGGCGCCGGGGGAGGC
>NZ_BAABDO010000038.1:0-49628 GCF_039539665.1 Actinomadura keratinilytica | reverse complement strand
CGCCCACGCCGCACGCTCCGGGCGGCGTGGGCGCGGGGCCGGTGCGGCGGCGCGACGCGCCGCCGCCCTTGACCCCTAAAAGCGGAATTCGGCAACGTCCTGCCTGCTGGGCAGTCACGATGTGCCTTGCCGGTGCGGCGCTCATACCGGAAGAGTCGTTGCCGTCAGCCCCCGACTAGGCGGGCTTGCCCTACCGGGTGCCAGTCCCAGAGCCGTTCCTTGCCGCGCTGAACAACCAGACTCACAGCACTCAGCGTGACCTCCCGACTCGGGAGCTCTCGACCTAGAGCGGAAATGAGCGGTTGGGCCGGTTGTTCAGCCTCGCTGTAGGCGATCGTGACATGCGGGCTCCACGAGTTGGACTGCTTAGAGGATTCTCCTCGTCCAGTCACCTTATGGGTGACTTCCTGGACAGCTTCGCGAACTTTCGCCAGTGCGTCTGCGGGATGGGCGATGAGGGCTATTGCCTCGGGATGATAGAAGACTCGGCCGAGCGTTATTGTGACTGGAGGGATATCGGCGAGGATGCTCGATGCGGCGGCAAGCATCTCCAGCTGCCGATCATCGGTGATCTCATCGTCGGGTCCGGCGACGAGGACGGTTATGTGCAACCACTCGGCCGGCGTCATGTGCAGGCCGCGGAAGTCGGCGAGTCGCTCTTGGGCGGCTTGGGCGAGTTCACGCACTTCCGGATGATCGCCTACAAGGATGTGCCAATAGACCGTACCCTGTCCCGGTCCTGGTTCTTTGCGGTTCTGCCATCGGTTGACCATCTGTGTGGGCAGCGGGCTCATGGCTCCTCCGTGTCGGCGTCATCGGCAAGGGCGGCAGCGTTGAACTCCTGAATCTGCTGTCTGAGCTGAACTGCGAGGCGACTGCCCCGGAAAGGGGAACGATTGAGACGCGAATCCAGGTCTGCAAGGTAGCGGGTGACGGTTGACAGGCGCATCCCTGGAGAAAGCGTGAATATTTCGACCAGTTGTTCGGCAGTGCCATCAAGGTCGCCCTTGAGTAGGTGTGCAAGACCGGTGCCGATGCGAATTTGCGCCCAGTTCGCCAGGGCAACGGGAGCGCCTGCGGCCCATGCTTGATCTGCCATCTGGGCAGCTCGTAGGGCGCCGTCTGGGTCACCGGTTCGCGTGGCTACCGACAGAGCGAAGAGGGCTTGACGCTGACGTGCAGTACTTCGCCACCGTCGAACCGCAACGGCGGCTCGCTCCCCACCTGCACATGGCGATACGAGGGACGATCTCCCGCGCCGAACTGCGGCAGGTCGTGGCCGCGACCTATCACCAAGTGTGGTGGCCTCCCACCGATCGGGTCGTCTACTCCGGTGAGAACCTGCCGGTCTGGCACGCCTCCCCGGACGGCTCCGGCGGCGCCTACGTCGATCCCCGCACCGGTGAAGTACTCCCCACCTGGGATGAGGCGCTTGACGCCCTCGACCAGGACGACGACGCGCAACCCCTGCACGTGGTGCGGTTCGGGCGGCAGATCGACGCACAGGGCGTCCTGGCCGGAACCCCGGAAGCCAAGCGGCGCATCCGCCACTACCTCACCAAGTACCTCACCAAGAGCATCGGCGAATGCCACCAGGCCGAGACCGACCGCCAGCGCGCGCACGTCGAACGGCTGGCCGAGGAACTGCGGTATGAGCCGTGCTCCCCAACGTGCGCGAACTGGTTGCGGTACGGCGTCCAGCCCAAGAATCCGCGGCGGGGCCTGGTGCCGGGGTTCTGCAAAGGCAAAGCGCACCGACGCGAACACCTCGGGTACGGCGGCCGTCGCGTCCTGGTCTCCCGCAAGTGGTCCGGCAAGACCCTGGCCGACCACAAAGCCGACCGCGTCGCCTGGGTGCTCGCCCGCCTGGCCGAGGCCGGGATTCCGGCAACCGGCCCCGCCGCCGGCGACCGCCGATACCTGTGGGAACGCGCGAAACCCGGCGACCCCGACGTCAAACCCGTCACCCATCGAATCCTGCTGCTCATCAACGAACGCGTCACACGACGCGAACAACTCAACCAGGCACTCACCGAACTCTCGGCAACTACGGAGGCAGCGTGAGCCCCAAGCGCAACAATGTGGCTCCCCTCGACTCGGACGACCGTCTTCTCACCTACGACCAGGCGGCCGAGATCCTCAACACCAGTCCGCGGTTCCCCCGACGCCTGGTAGAGGAACGGCGCATCCGCTTCGTGCACGTCGGTCGCTTCGTCCGCATCCCCGAATCCGCACTTCGCGAGTTCATCGCGGCCGGGCTCGTCGAGCCGGTCACCCTTCGTGGGCAGCGCACAAGGAGGGCTGCTTGATGGCCGGTAAGCGGCGCTTCGGCCGTGTGCGCAAGCTCCCCTCCGGCCGCTTCCAAGCGCGGACCGGGGGCCGGACGGCATCGACCGTCCCGCGCCGCACACCTTCGCCACCAAGCGCGACGCCGAACAGTGGCTCCTCCTCAAAGAGGCGGAGATCAAGCGGGGCGACTGGATCGATCCGGACGCGGGGCGGGTGCCCTTCGAGGTCTACGCCAAGCAGTGGATCGATGATCGCGTGCTCAAGCCGCGAACGGAGGGCCTGTATCGCAGTCTGTTGCGCAACCACCTGCTTACGACTTTCGGCAGTCTCAACGTCGCTGACATCCGGGAGGCGGACGTACGGCGGTGGCGCAAGGAGCGGCTCGGGGTCGTCGGGCAGTCCACGGTCGCGAAGGCGTACCAGCTCCTGAAATCGATCATGAACACGGCGGTGGACGACGAGCTGATCCGCCGGAACCCGTGCCGGATCAAGGGTGCCAGCGTCCCGGACACCCCTGAGCGGGAGATGATTCCGCTCTCCAAAGTGCTGGAGATCGCGACCAAGATCCCACCGCGCTATCGGGCGCTTGTGCTGCTGGCGACGTTCGCAAGCCTGCGATGGGGCGAGTTGGCTGCCCTGCGACGGCAACACCTCGACCTTGATGCCGGAGTGGTTCGCGTGACGGCGGCGCTCGTCGAGTTGGACGGCGGGAAGCTCCTGGAGGACACCCCCAAGTCCCGGGCCGGGTGGCGTACCGTGGCGCTTCCGGCGGAGATCATCGCTGATCTGCGGGCCCACCTGGAGGAGTTCGCGGAGGAGGGGGCGAACGGGCGGGTGTTCGTGGGGCCTCGTGGCGGGCCGCTGCGGCGCTCAAGCTTCCGGCGAGTGTGGAACAAGGTACGGGCGGACGTCGGTCTTCCGGACCTGCACTTTCATGATCTGCGACACGTGGGCAACACGCTGGCGGCGGCGACCGGTGCCAGTCTCAAGGAACTGATGACCCGCATGGGGCACTCCTCGACGCGGGCCGCGCTGATCTACCAACACGCCAGTCAGGATCGAGACAAGCTCATCGCTGATGCTCTCGGGGCCGCACTGAAGGCAGCCCGCGCCGGCGACTCGCCGGGCAAGCGTCAGAGGGGCACGCGACGGCGATCGGGCACGCAACGGGCACGAAAGCAAAAACGATCTTGAGATGAAAGCAAGGCCCAGGTGGAGAACTTCGGCTCTCACCTGGGCCTTTGTCGTGGGAGCGGGCGACGGGAATCGAACCCGCGTAGCCAGTTTGGAAGACTGGGGCTCTACCATTGAGCTACGCCCGCGAGCAGGCCGGTGAGGCAGGGCCTCATGGCCGCCATCCCGTAGGGTACAGGCTTTCCGGGGCGGTCGTGACCGGTGGTGGGCGGTGTGACGGCTTCGGGGCGAGCGCGCGGAGGCTGATCGGCACTAGACTGCACGCGTCGCCGCATGGAGCGTTGTCCTCCTCGGTGATGGACGGGCTGTGGCGCAGTTTGGTAGCGCACCGGCTTTGGGTGCCGGGGGCCGTGGGTTCAAATCCCGCCAGCCCGACAAGAAATCCCCCTTGGTGGGGCGGGCCGTCGCCCGCCTGCGGCCTGAACGTTCGTGCAGGGGCCGGCGGGCGGAGCGTTGCAGGGATGCTCGGCCGTTCCGCGTTGATCGCTTAGGGCTGGAGCCCTCCAAGGCTGTCGGCAACTACGGGCGGTACTCCCCGTCTTGGCGTGTTCGGTCGGGTTGAACCCGGCGCAGTTTCCGGAACTGGATCCGGCTTCGTGTGAGCGAGCAGTGCGACGATCGGCCCCGTTCGCAAGGCCGTTCCGGCACGTCGAATACGAGCGGTCGCCTCCTCGGCGATCAGAACGGTGTCCGACATGCGGAGATCGACTCAGGAGCGTTCGGCCGCGGGTGTCGGCTGCATAATCCTCTGATCGGCCGAGTGCTTTCGGCGAGGAGGGGTCATGGCCGGATTCCGCGGCGGATTGTCCCGCCGTAATGTGCTCGGGGCCGGGGCGTTCACGTCCGGGGGGCTGCTGGTTCCGGGTGCGCCGGCGCGGGCGGCGGCCGGGCGGGTCGTGCGGCCGCCGATGCTGCGGCCCGGGGACCGGGTGCGGGTGGTGTCGCCGGGGAGCACGCCCGATCCGGAGCAGGTCGAACGGGGCGTGGAGATCCTGCGGAGCTGGGGCCTGGACGTCGAGCTGGGCGGCCACGTGTTCGACCGGCACGGCTACCTGGCGGGGCGGGACGAGCACCGGCTCGCCGACCTGCAGGAGGCGCTCGACGATCCGGACGTGCGGGGCGTGTTCGCCGCGCGCGGCGGATACGGGACGCAGCGGATCGTCGACCGGCTCGACCTGCGGGGCGTGCGGCGCCGTCCGAAAGTGGTCGTGGGGTTCAGCGACATCACCAGCCTGCAGGCGCGGCTGTGGCGGGCCGCCCGGCTGGTCACCTTCCAGGGGCCCATGGTGGCCTGGAACGACGACCGCACCGGGGCGGAGTCGGCGGAGTCGCTGCGGGCGGCGGTGATGACGACGCGTCCGGTGGTGCTGACCCGCGATCCGGCGGAGACGTCCGCGGCGGTCATGGTGCCGGGGCGGGCGCGGGGGCCGCTGCTCGGCGGCAACCTGTCGCTGGTGGACGCGGCGGTCGGCGCCGGCGACCTGCCCGTGCTGCGCGGCGCGGTGTTCTTCCTCGAGGAGGTCGGCGAGGCGCCGTACCGGATGGACCGGATGCTGACGCATCTGCGCCGGGCGGGTGCGCTGAAGGGGGTGCGGGGCGTGGTGATCGGGCAGATCACCGACAGCGTGGGCGAGCCGGGCGAGTGGGACGCCGTGGGCGTCCTGCGGGACCGGCTCGGCGACCTGGGCGTGCCGGTGCTGGGCGGGCTGCGGCTGGGGCACGGCCGCGGGCAGTTGACCGTGCCGCTCGGCGCGCGGGCCGCCGTCGACGCCTCGGCGGGCACGCTGACCGTGGAGGCCGGCGTCACCGACGACCGGTAGCGGCGCCCCGGTCCGCGTCGGATCTGCGAGCGTCCGGCCCGGCCGCTTGATGGCGCGTCGGGCCGCCGCCCCCCGCACGCCCCGGCGGTGCCGAGGTGTCCTGCATCCGCCGACGATCTCCGCAGATCGCGCACAACTTCTCGACGGAACATCCCGATCACACCGTTTGGGTGGGATTAGATCGTCCGAGACGAGGAGCGTGCATGACCACCATGGACGGCACGAGGGTGCGGGGCGCGGCGGACCCGTTCGCGCGTTGGCGCGAGGAGTTCGAGCGGGAGGCGCGGCTGCGGCGGCGTCGGCCCGAGCCGCCCTGGGAGCGCGGGGCCCGGCTGCATCCGGCGGTGGTGCGCAGCGTCCAGCGGTTCCAGGTCGGCGAGGACGGCGACGGGGCCAACCTGATCGCCAAGGCGGGCGGCGGCGACTACGGCGCGGCGGTGCGGCTGTTCGTGGCGGAAGAGCGCGAGCACGCGCGGCTGCTGGGCGAGCTGCTGCGGGCGGCCGGTGCCGGGACGGTCTCCGGGCACTGGAGCGACACGGTGTTCGTGCGGGTGCGGCGCGCGTTCGGCCTGCGGCTGGAACTGCTGGTGCTGATGATCGCCGAGGTCGTCGCGCTCGGCTACTACCGGGCGCTGCGCGACGGGACGACCGATTCGCTCACCACCGAGGTCGCCGGGCGCCTGCTGGACGACGAGCGCCGCCATGTCCCGTTCCACTGCGACCGGCTGCGGTCGGCCCTGCCGCGGGCGGGACGGCCGGCGCTGATCCTCGGCTGGCGGGCGGCCGCCGCGGTGACGGCGGCCGTGGTGGCCGCCGACCACGGGCGGGCGCTGCGCGTCCTCGGTCTGACCCGCCGCCGCTTCGTCCGCGACGTGCTGGCGGAGGCCGGCCGGGCCGCCGCGTCGCTCCGCCGCCGCTGACCCGCGGCCCGGCGTGCGGGAGGTTGCTCCCGGCGCCGGGCCGCGGCGGTTTCAGCGCTGCCCGCGGCCGAGGCGGGACGGGCGGTCCTCTGCGGCGCGTTCCGGCGGCCCCTCGACCAGGGCGGCGTCGGGCAGCAGGCCGGCGCTCTCCAGGTACTGGCGGCCGCGCGGGGTGAGGTCCCAGGCGTTGTGGCGCCACTCCTTGCGCCGCCACACCACGCCCGCCGACAGCAGGCGGCGGCCCACCCGGCTGATCTCGGTCTCGTCGGTGCCGAGCTCGGCGGCCAGCTGCTTGTTGGAGATGCCCCGGCGGCGGGCGACGGCGACCAGGAAGCGCGCCGCGTGCCCGTCGGGGTGCAGGTTCAGCTGGAGACCGGACGGCAGGCGGCGCAGCGCCCACTGCACGCAGTCGATGAGGCCGAGGATGCGGCCGCGGCGCTCCCGCTGGTCGCCGTCCAGGTCGGGGACGTCGAGGTAGCCGCGGTGCAGCCACTGCAGGCCGTCCTGCACCTCGACGAGGGTCGCCTCGTCGGCGCTGAGCGACGCGTCGGTGATGATCATGCCGAGGGCGCTGAACTGGCCCTCGCTGATGACCTTGGCCTGCCCCATCGCGTCGAGCAGGTGCCTGGCCTGGCTGCGGCGGTCCCGTCCCGCCGCGGATCCGCCGCCCGGAAAGTCCGCCATCGCATCCCCCAAGGTCGTCGTCGTGGTCGTCGGTGCGACTCACTCCAGGGTGCGCCCATGCCAAGTGAATGTCAAGTGACGATTTCGGTGACTTCGTCCACCCCCGCGTCATGACGAATGCGCAGGTCGGACGCGTTTTGCAAAGAAGGGCCGACCACGGCGGCGAACATCGCGGCCACTTTCTGTATCAGATGCCACTGAAGGGCCGTGCACACTGGAGTTAGCATCGGGCAGACACCCGTAATCCCTCTTGTCAACCCCCCGGGGGCGCATATGACGGATCAGCCGGCGGCGCCTGTCCAGCCGGCCCACCCCGCCGATCCTGCCGACCTTTTCGTCACGCTGTACGACGCGCTTCCCGACGGGCTGTTCGACGGGTGGACGGTGACCGGCTGGTCCAGCGATCCCGACGTCCTCCGCCAGGCCACCGGGCTCTCCGAGACCGTGCTGGAACGGGGCGAGCTGCCGCCCGAGACCACCGAGGAGATCATCGCCCGCCACGGCCACCGCGGCCGGTTCACCCTGCTGCTGGGGCTCGACATCGCCCTGGCGCACGCCAACCCGTACGGCCCGTACCACGGCAGCCCGGCGATGACCGCGGTGCTCGTCCGGTACCTGACCGAGGGGCGGTTCAACAGCGAGGCGACCGACGGGGCGCTGCTGCCGCGCTGCGCCTACCCGGGCAGGCCGCGCGGGCGCCGCGCCAAGGACGAGTTCTTCGGCGTGCACCGCGTCCCGCCCGAGTACTGGGACGGCGTGGAGCACGAGGTGCTCCCGGCCGTCCACGACGCCCACTTCCCCAAGGACCGCCCGGTGACGGTCGGGTGCGTCCCGCTGCTGGAGACGTTCGACGACATCGACATCTCCTTCGAGAAGCGGTTCGGCGTGACGGTCTACCGGCTGCGCCCGGTCGACTCCCCGGGGCTGCGCACCCGCATCAAGACCGTCCTGCGGCGGCTGGACGAGGCGGGCGCGCAGATCGCGGTGCTGCCGGAGGCGTCCCTCGACGACACGCTGCTGGAGCACTGGAAGGAGGCCGCGTTCGACACCGCCGGACGCGACCGCGACGCGCATCCGCTGCGCTACCTGCTGCTCGGCAGCGGCCCGCTGGGCTCGACCGAGCCGCCGCCCAACCGCGCCGTCCTGCTGGACCGGTGGACGGGGCGCGAGCTGCTCGTGCAGGACAAGCTGTCGGGCTTCACCCTGGACGCGCGGCAGATGCGCGAGTGGCGGCTGCCGCACGCGCCCGCCGAAGGCGTCGCCGACGAGTACATCACCCCCGGCTCCGCGGTCCGGGTGCTGGACTGCTCGCTGGGCAGGCTCGCCGTGATGATCTGCGAGGACCTCAGCCGCTCCATCACCTGGGACCGCGAGCTGCGCTCCTGCGGCGTGTCGCACCTGTTCGTGCCGATCTTCTCCAAGCCGATCCTGCCGTTCCGGTGGGAGCAGCAGGGCGCCGAACGCCAGATCACGCTGCTCGGCAGCTGGGTGGCGGTCTCCAACAGCCTGGCGGTCGGCGCCGCCATCCCCGAGAGCGAGATCCCCCGGCCGCGGTACACCTGCCTGGTGGCGGGGCCGCGCGATCTGGCGCGCGCCTCCTACGGCATGGAGATCCAGTTCGGGAGCGCCGAGACGGGCGACGAGCTGGGCCTGGTGGAGACCGGCGACGAGACGGGCGAGGGCGTGCTGCCGCGGGTCCTGCCGGGGGCGGTCTACAACATGTGGCACGACCACTGGCCGCGCCGCAAACGCTGAGTCCGGGGCGCCGCGCCCCGGCGCCCCGTTGGAGGGTTCACTCGACGGTGAAGTCGGCGGGGCTGACCGCCGTCCCGCCCGGCGTGGTGACGACGAGCCGTCCGCTGGTCGCGCCGGGCGGGACGACGACGCGCAGCCCGGTGTCGGTCACGTCCGTGGCCGGGGCGTCGGCCGCGCCGAACCGCACCGACGACGCCGCCGCCAGTCCGACGCCGCGGATCGTCACCAGGCGGCCGGCCGCGCCCGAGGCCGGCTCCACCGCGTCGATCTGCGGGCGCAGCGCCTGGTCGCGCCCCTGCTGCGGGGGCGACAGCAGCGTGGCGAACACGGCGCGCAGCTTCTCGGCCGTCTCGCGGGAGAACAGGCCGACCAGCGCGGCCACGGCGGTGATGCCGTAGGGGTTGAGGTCGGCGGCGGTGCCCGCCGGGGCGGTCAGGCCGCCGCGCAGCACCAGGTAGACCATGAGCCCGAACGCGGCGCCGATGAACGGCAGGCACAGGTACATCAGCAGCCAGCTGCGGCGCAGCGACCGGTTGCCGACGTACCAGTACAGCGAGCGCAGCGCGTGCACGGTGGCGCCGATCGCCCCGGCGGCCGCCACGATGACGAACAGGCTCGTCTCCCGGGAGATGCGCGGGTCCCAGCCGAACAGGTGGACGCGCACGGTCTCGGCGGGCGGCCGGGTGCCGCCGTCGGGCGCCGCCTCGGGCGCGGGCGGCCAGGACTGGACGAGCACCACGCCCAGCGCCGCCATCAGCAGCAGCAGGAAAAGGGCCGTGACCAGGATGTCGCGAAGACGTGCGTGCCCGGTCCCGACCGGCGACTGCCCACTCACCCCCGGCGCCCCCTTTTCCACGGACATATCGACTCAGTGCGGCCTGACTCAGTGTGGCGGCGCGTTCGCGCGGGCGCACGGCATTTCAACGGGACGATCATGTCGCCTCCCGGCGGAATGGCGGCGCGGCCGAAGCGCGCGCTTCGTCCGAACCGTCCACCGAACCACAATGAAGACCACCGAAGCCGACGATCCATTACAAATTGGTAGAGGGTCAACACAGGGTTCTTCCAGGGCGTGACCCGCATACCTACGCTCGCGCGCGTGCTCCGAACCCCCGCAGCCCGCGCGGCCGCGGCGGCGGTGCCGTGGGCGCTGCTCGCCGGCGGCCTCGTCGCGGTCGGCGCGACGAGCGCCCAGGCGGCCCCGGGCGACGCCGACGTGGTCGGGCTGATGGAGGTCGAGAACAACGGCGACACCGCCGTCAAGGCCCTGGTGGACCGGCTCAACGCCGCCGTCGGCGCGGGCGCCTGCACCTGGGTGCGCCATCCCGATCCGGGCACCGACGCCATCCACGTCGCGCTGATCTACCGTCCCGCCGAGGTCCGGCCGGTGGGCGGGCCCGTCTCCGTCCGGGACGAGGTGTTCGAGCGGCCCCCGCCGGCGCAGACGTTCCGGCGCGTGCGCGGCGGCGAGCCGTTCACCGTGATCGTCAACCATTCCAAGTCGAAGAGCTGCGGTGCGGCGACCGGGCCCGACGCCGACCGGGGCGACGGGCAGGGCTGCTGGAACGCCCGGCGCGTCCGGCAGGCCGAGGCGGTCGCCGCGCCGGCCCGGACCGTCCCGCACCCGCTGGTGACCGGCGACCTGAACTCCTACGGCGCGGAGGACCCGGTCAAGACGCCGCGGGCCGCCGGGCTGGCGAGCCAGACCGAGCGCTTCGTCCCGGCGCCGCGCCGCTACGGCCACGTCTACGACGGCCAGGCCGGCGAGCTCGACCACGCGCCGGCGGGCCGGTCACTGGCCCGGCGGGTCACCGGCGCCGCGATCTGGCACATCAACTCCGACGAGGCGACCGTCCTCGACTACGACACCGAGGACAACCCGCCGTCGCTGTACCGGCCGGACGCGTTCCGGTCGTCCGACCACGACCCCGTCCTGATCGGGCTGCGGATGCACTGACCGGTGTCCGCCTCGGCCGGGTCCCGCCGCCGCGGCGGGGCCCTGGCCGAGCGCTTGCTCGGAGCGTATGATCCCGGTCACATCCGCCTATGTGATCGGACGGTCGTCATGGCTACTGCCGCCTCCCCGCGGCTCGGGTTCGGGATCGGACCGGACGGGACGTACACGCGCGGCGGGCAGGTCCTCGCGTTCGTGCTGGGCGTGTGGACGATGCTGGCGTTCCTGCCGCTGCTGTTCGCCGGGGCCGTCCTCTACACGCGGGCCGAGGAGCGGTTCGCCGAGGACCCCGAGCGCGCACGGCGCCTGGTGACGTGGTCGTGGCTGTGCGTGTCGGTGCTGCCGCTGGCGCCGGCCGCGATCGGCACCGGCGTCTACCTGGCGTTCGCCTGAGCGGACGCGGCGGGAAGAGGACGGGTCCCTCGCCGGTTGGCACCGAACATGAGTGTGCCTCCGTTCTCCGTCCTCGACCTCGCCCCCGTCGCCAGCGGCTCCACGTCCGCGCAGGCGCTGCGCAACACCCTCGACCTGGCCCGGCACGCCGAGGCGCTCGGCTACCACCGGTACTGGCTGGCCGAGCACCACAACATGCCCGGCATCGCCAGCTCGGCGACGGCGGTGCTGATCGGGCAGGTGGCGGCGGCGACGGAGCGGATGCGGATCGGCTCGGGCGGGGTGATGCTGCCCAACCACGCGCCGATGGTGGTCGCGGAGCAGTTCGGGACGCTGGAGGCACTGTACCCGGGGCGCATCGACCTCGGCCTCGGCCGGGCGCCGGGCACCGACCAGGCCACGGCCCGGGCGCTGCGCCGCTCCCCCGACGCCCTGTCGGTGGACGACTTCCCCGAGCAGGTCGCCGAGCTGCGCGGCTACTTCCACCCCGACAGCGCCGTCACCCCGGCGGCGGGCAACGAGCCGCCCGTGTGGCTGCTGGGCTCCAGCGGGTACAGCGCCCGGCTGGCGGGGCTGCTGGGGCTGCCGTTCGCGTTCGCCCACCACTTCAGCGCCGAGAACACGCTGCCCGCGCTGCACCTGTACCGCGAGTCGTTCCGCCCGTCGCCGGCGCTGGAGCGGCCGTACGCGATGATCGCGGTGTCGGTGACCGCCGCGGACAGCGACGAGCGCGCCCGCGAGCTGGCCGCTCCGCAGGCGCTGTCGTTCCTGCGGCTGCGGCAGGGGCGTCCCGGGCCGCTGCCCACCCCGGAGGAGGCGGCGGCGCACCCGTACACGCCGCTGGAGCGGGAGATCATCCGGGCGCGGATGGACTCCCAGGTCGTCGGCGGCCCGGACACGGTGCGGCGGCAGATGGACGCGCTGATCGAGCAGACGGCGGCCGACGAGGTCATGGTCACCACGATGGTGTACGACCACGCCGACCGCGTGCGCTCCTACGAGCTGCTGGCCGGGCTGTACGGGCTGCGGCCGGAGGCGGTGGCGCCGACGGGTCAGCCGGCGGGTCAGCCGTCGGCCTGACCGGCGCGGACGGCGCGGATAGCGTGAGGTTATGAACGTGACCCCATTCTGGCTGGCCGGTCGGCCCGCGACCGGTGACGAGGAGCTGACCGTTGCCCACCCCTACGACGGGCGTGTGGTGGGCGCCGCCGCCGTCCCGACGCCGGCGCAGGTCGAGGAGGCGGTGGCCGCGGCCGACGCGGTGCGGGCGGCGGCCGCGGCGCTGCCGATACACGTGCGGGCCGAGGCCCTGGCGCACGTGTCGCGGCGGCTGGCCGAGCGCGCCGACGAGATCGCCCGGCTGATCACCGCGGAGAACGGCAAGCCGCTGATGTGGGCGCGGACCGAGGTGGCGCGGGCGGTGTCGACGTTCCGGTTCGCCGCCGAGGAGACCCGCCGGTGGAGCGGCACCGTCCAGCGGCTGGACACCGACCCGGCCGCGGCCGGCCGGATGGCCTACATCTCGCGGGTGCCGCGCGGGCCCGTGCTGGGCATCGCGCCGTTCAACTTCCCGCTCAACCTGACCGCCCACAAGGTCGCGCCGGCGATCGCGGTGGGCGCGCCGATCGTGGTCAAGCCCGCCCCGGCCACCCCGCTGTCGGCGCTGCTGCTCGGGGAGCTGCTGGCCGAGACCGACCTGCCCGCCGGGATGTTCTCCGTGCTGCCGGTGCCCAACGACCGCGCCGGCGGCCTGGTGGACGACCCGCGGCTGCCGGTGGTGTCGTTCACCGGGTCGGTGCCGGTCGGCTGGGCGATCCGCGACCGGGTGCCGCGCAAGCACGTCACGCTGGAGCTCGGCGGCAACGGCGCCGCGGTGGTGCTGCCGGACGCCGACCTGGACTGGGCCGCGTCCCGCATCGCCCTGTTCTCCAACTACCAGGCGGGGCAGAGCTGCATCGCCGTCCAGCGCGTGTACGTCGACCGGTCGGTGCAGGAGGAGTTCCTGCCCAGGCTGGTGGCCGCGGTCGAGGGCCTGGTGACCGGCGACCCGTGGGACGAGGCGACCCAGGTCGGGCCGCTGGTCAGCGAGGACGCCGCGCGGCGCGTGGCGGCCTGGGTGGACGAGGCGGTCGCCGCGGGCGCCCGCGTGCTGGCCGGCGGCACCCGGGAGGGCGCCGCCTACGCCCCCACCGTGCTGGCCGACGTGCCCGCGGACGCCAGGGTGGCCCGCGACGAGGTGTTCGGGCCGGTGCTGCTGGTGCAGGCCGTGGACGGGGTCGACGAGGCGTTCAAGCTGGTCAACGACTCGGCGTTCGGGCTGCAGGCGGGCGTGTTCACCCGCAGCCTGGACGTCGCCTTCCGCGCGCACCGCGAGCTGGAGGTCGGCGGCGTGGTGATCGGCGACGTGCCGTCCTACCGGGCCGACCAGATGCCGTACGGGGGCGTCAAGGACTCCGGGGTGGGCCGGGAGGGCCTGCGGTCGGCCATGGCCGACTACACCGAGGAGAAGGTCATGGTGCTGACCGGCCTGACGCTGTGACCCGCTCAGCGGACGAGGCGGCCGGCGGGGCGCTCCCGCCGGCCGCTTTTTAGCGGGATTTTAGATTTCACGCACCGAAAGCGAAATACGCCCAATCCGCCAGTGATCGTATTGTTTCGCCCCATATGTCCGGGGTAGTGCGGGCACAAGCCGTCGTTCAGGCGAGGGGCAGGACGCATGAGGTTTCGGACGGGACTGGTCGCGGGCGCCGCGGTGTATCTCGGCGCCCGCGCCGCGGCGGCGGCGGTCCGCAGGGTCGAGCCGGGACGGCGGCTGACGCGGGCGCTGACCACGCGGCTGGACGCCCAGGTGGACCGGGCCGTGCGCAGGCTGACGGCGAAGGCCGAGCACGGCGGCCCGGTGCTGAAGGGGGCGCTGGCGGGGGTGCGGGCGCTGGCCGAGGGGAAGTCGCCGGCGCGCGCCGCGTTGAGCGCGGTGTGGACCGTGGCGAAGGAGACGCTCAAGGGGATCTTCGGCGGCGGCAGGAAGATCAAGGTCACCAACATCGTCGAGCAGATCGACATCGGCGCACCCCGCCGCATGGTCTACGACCAATGGACCCAGTTCGAGGACTTCCCCTCCTTCATGAAGAAGGTCATCAGCGTCAACCAGGAGAGCGACGAGAAGCTCACCTGGACCGCACAGATCTTCTGGTCCACCCGAAGCTGGGAATCCACCATCACCCAGCAGACACCCGACGAACACATCGCCTGGCAATCCAAAGGCGCCAAAGGCCACGTCGACGGCAGCGTCACCTTCCACGAACTCGCACCCGACATGACCCGCGTCCTCGTCGACCTCGAATACCACCCCAAAGGCTTCTTCGAGAAAACCGCCAACCTCTGGCGCGCCCAAGGACGCCGCACCCGCCTCGAACTCAAACACTTCCGCCGCCACCTCACCAACCACGTCCTCACCCACCCCGAAGAACTCCACGGATGGCGCGGCCAAATCCGCGACGGCCAGGTCGTCGGCGAGCACGAGGGCGGCGCCCAGGCGGTCCCGCAGGCATCGACGAGTCAGGCGGAGGTCTACGCATCATGAAACTGCCCAAGAGGACGAGCCGGCTGCTGCTGGGACGGCTCGCAAAACGGCTTCCGGTCGGCGGCAAGCAGTCGCCGGTCGACCGGGTCACCGACATCCTGACCGCGGGCGGGAGCAAGATACCGATCCCCGTCAACCGCACCACGGGCGCCGCCGGAGGGGCGCTGCTCGGGGTCGCGGCCTCGGTCGCGGCCGCGCGGCTGATCGGCCGCATGCAGCGCGAGAAGGAGGGCGGCGCGGCGGGCGCGGCCGGTTCCGCGGCGAAGTCGGCGGTGTCCACGGCCAAGTCCGCGGTGTCCTCCGCCACGCAGGAGGCACCGGCCGAGACCGGGCAGGCCGCCGGCGGCGAGCAGGCGGCCGGGAGCGAGCAGGGGGCCGGCGGCGAGCGGAAGGAGCGCAAGGGCCTGCTGGACAAGGTCACGGGACGCGGCGGCCGCGGCGGCGGCAAGAAGATCAAGGTCACCAACATCGTCGAGCAGATCGACATCGGCGCACCCCGCCGCATGGTCTACGACCAATGGACCCAGTTCGAGGACTTCCCCTCCTTCATGAAGAAGGTCATCAGCGTCAACCAGGAGAGCGACGAGAAGCTCACCTGGACCGCACAGATCTTCTGGTCCACCCGAAGCTGGGAATCCACCATCACCCAGCAGACACCCGACGAACACATCGCCTGGCAATCCAAAGGCGCCAAAGGCCACGTCGACGGCAGCGTCACCTTCCACGAACTCGCACCCGACATGACCCGCGTCCTCGTCGACCTCGAATACCACCCCAAAGGCTTCTTCGAGAAAACCGCCAACCTCTGGCGCGCCCAAGGACGCCGCACCCGCCTCGAACTCAAACACTTCCGCCGCCACCTCACCAACCACGTCCTCACCCACCCCGAAGAACTCCACGGATGGCGCGGCCAAATCCGCGACAGCGAGGTCGTGGTGAGCCACGAGGAGGCGGTCGGCGAGAAGGGCGGCGAGAAGAAGGAGGCGGCCCGGGAGGAGCCGCGCCGGGAGCGTGCCGAGGAGCGCGCCGAGCGGCGCGAGCACGAGAAGGTCTGAGCCCCGCGGCGCGGTCGGCGGCGGTCAGCCCGTCCGGCCGAGCCGCCGGTGGCGGGCCGCGCGGGCGGCGTGGTCGGCGGCGGGCAGGTTCGCCAGCTCGTGTTCGAGGACGGCGGCCAGCCGCGTGCAGAACGCCCCGGGTTCGTCGGCGGCGTCGGGGCGTTCGGCGATGACCGCGTCGACGACGCCGTCGCGCAGCAGGTCGGCCGAGCGCACGCCCTGCGCCGCGGCCATCTCGGCGGCCCGGGCGGTGGTGCGGTGCACGATCGCCGAGGCGCCCTCGGGCGGCAGCGGCGACAGCCAGGCGTGCCGCGCGCACAGCACCCGGTCGGCGGGCGTCAGCGCCAGCGCCGCTCCCCCGCTGCCCTCGCCGAGCAGCAGGCACAGCGTGGGCGCGGCGAGCGTGATCAATTCGGCCAGGCAGCGGGCGATCTCACCGGCCAGGCCGCGCTCCTCCGCCTCGGCCGACAGCACCGCTCCGGGCGTGTCCACCACGGTCAGCAGCGGCAGGCCCAGCTCGGCGGCCAGGCGCATGCCGCGCCGGGCGACGCGCAGCCCGGCGGGCCCGAGCGGATGGCCGGAGCGCTGGCTGAGCCGGTCCTGGCCCACGACCACGCAGGGCGCCGCGCCGAAGCGGGCGAGCGCGAGCAGCAGCCCGGGGTCGGCCTCGCCCTCGCCCGTCCCGGACAGCGGCGTCACGTCGGACGCGCCGTGCCGCAGCAGGTCGCGGACGCCGGGCCGGTCCGGACGCCGGGACCGGGTGATCGACTCCCAGGCGGGCAGGTCCGGCGGTTCCTCGAAGTACGCCGCCGGGGACTCCGGGGCGGGCGGGGGCGTGCGCGGCTCGGGGGCGCCGCACAGCACGTTCAGCGCGCGGGAGGTGGTGTCGGCCAGTTCGTCGATGCCGACGACGGCGTCCACCAGGCCCTTGGCGGCCAGGTTCTCGGCGACCTGCACGCCGTCGGGGAACGGCTCGCCGCGCAGCGCCCGGTGGACGCGCGGCCCGAGGAAGCCGATCAGAGCGCCCGGCTCGGCGGCGGTGACGTGCCCGAGCGAGCCCCAGGACGCCAGCACCCCGCCGGTGGTGGGGTGGCGCAGGTAGACCAGGTAGGGCAGGCCGGCCGCGCGGTGCGCCATGACGGCGGCGGCGATCCGGGCCATCTGCACGAACGCGACCGTGCCCTCCTGCATGCGGGTGCCGCCGGACGACGGCGCGGCCAGCAGCGGCAGCCGTTCGCGGGTCGCGCGTTCCACGGCGGCGACGATCCGGTCGGCGGTGGCCACCCCGATCGACCCGGCGAGGAAGGCGAACTCCGACACCACGAACGCCACGCGCCGGCCGCGCAGCCGCCCCTCACCGGTGATGACGGCCTCGTCGCAGCCGCTGCGCTCGCGGGCCGCCGCCAGCTCCCGCGCGTAGGGCGAGCCGGGTTCGGCCACGGGGTCCGGCGGCCGGTCCCAGGAGACCCAGCTGCCGGGGTCGAGGACGCGGGCGACCAGCGCCGCGGCCCGCACGCCGCGCCGCGCGCCGCCCGGCGACCGCTCCGCCGGTGCCGCGCCGGGGGAACGGGACGGTCGTGATCGCGGCCCGCCGTTCATGCCCCGAGCGTAGCGGGGCGGTTTCAGCGCTCGTGGGGACGGGCCAGGGGAAGGTGGAGCTGGAGGCGGGCGCCCAGGTCGCTGTCGACCACATTGAGGCTGCCGCCGTGCACGATCGCGATGTCGCGGGAGATCGGCAGGCCGAGGCCGGTGCCGCCGTGCTCGCGCCGCCGGGTCCCGCCGAGCCGCTGGAAGCGCAGGAACACCCGCTCGCGGTCCTCGGGGGCGATGCCGGGGCCGTCGTCGAGGACCTCCAGTTCGGCGATGCGCGGCTCGATGGCGCGCACCCGCACCCACACCCGGGAGCGGGCGTAGTGCTCGGCGTTGTCCAGCAGGTTGACCAGCAGCCGGCGCAGGTGGTCGGGGCTGCCCAGCACCACCACGCCCGGTTCGGCCGACAGCTCGATGGGCACCTCGCCGCGCCGCCGCGTCAGCTCCTCGCGGGCCAGCTCCCCCAGGTCCACCAGGCGGCGCTCCATCTGCACGCCCGCCTCCAGGCGCGCCATGAGCAGCAGGTCGGCGACGATGCGCTGCAGCCGGTCGGCGTCGTCGAGGGCGGCGCGCGCCACGACCGGCCACTGCTCGTCCTCGGGGTTGTCCAGCGCGTCCTCCAGCTGCGCCCGCAGGCCGGTCAGCGGGCTGCGCAGCTCGTGCGAGACGTCCGCGGTGAACGCGCGCTGCCGCTCCACCGTCCGCTGCAGCCGCATCAGCGCCAGGTTGATCTCCTCGCCCAGTTCGGCGATCTCGTCGTGGCCGCCCGGCACCGTCACCCGCCCGTACGGCTCGCCCCCGCTGATGTCGGCGAGTTCGGCGCTCATCGTCCGCATCGGCGACAGCGCCCGCCGCACCGCGGTCCACACCAGCCAGGCCATGACCGCCATGGACAGCGGGACGCCCACGCCCAGGGACACCGCGAGCAGCCGCCGGACGGCCGCGTAGCTGTACTCGGGCGTCCCGGCGTAGACGGTGCGCCATCCGGCCTGGGCCCGCACCCGCGTGGCGGACACGAAGATCTTGTAGGGGATGCCGCGGACGGTCAGGTGCTCGCTCACGGTCTCCCCGGGGCGGGAGGGGTGGAGTCGGGAGATCGGCGGGTAGCCGACCAGCGATGCGCTGGAGGCCAGCACCCGGTCCTGGTCGTCCACCGACTGCAGCAGGTTGAACCCGTCGATCTGCGTGCGCAGCACGTCCTCGCCGCGGGGGTCGTGCAAGCGGACGAACGCGGACAGCTCGTAGAGGGCGTCGCGCCCGCGCCGGCTCAGCTGGTCCTCCAGCGTCCAGTGCAGCATCAGGTAGAAGCCGAGCAGGGCGAGTGACAGCAGGCAGCCCACGATGACGGTCGCCGCGACCGTCACTCGCGTGCGCAGCGACCACTCCGACAGCGGCGGGCAGCGCAGTCGGCGACGTGGCATGCGCGGCGCCCTCCCGTCCCCGACCGCCTACGACTGGTTGCGTCGACGGGTTCCCGAGGGCCGGGGGCCGCCGAAACGGGAAAACCGAACGATCAGCAGGTCCGGTTATAACCGAGGGACAGCGGGGCGAAACCTGCCCGCCCGGCTTCCGCCGCGCGGCTTTGAGATGGGCCGTGACCTGCGGGGACGCGGCCGGTGACCGGGACGGGCCGTGCCAACACCGCCCCGGTCACCGGACAGTCCCCGCCGCTGGAGCGCCCCGGACGGCAGGGACGACCTGCTCGGCCCACTCCGCCAGCACGGCGTCGGGGGCGATGAGCCGTTCCTCCGGCAGCGCCAGCCCCGGTGTCGGGACCGTCGCGCCCAGCTCCACGAGCAGGGGTCGCAGGTGGACCTCCACGGCCAGCGCGTGCTGCGGCGCGCCCACCACCAGCAGCGGCAGCGCCACCTTGCCGGCCAGCGCCCGGTACGGCAGCAGGTCGAAGAAGACCTTGAGCAGCCCGGTGTAGGTGCCCTTGTAGGTGGGGGAGGCGACCAGCAGCAGATCGGACGCGCGGACGCGGTCGAGCGCGTCGGTCACGGCCCGCGGTGCGGGATCCTCCAGCAGCGCGGGGCCGAAAGCCGACAGGTCGACGACGTCGGGGGCGTCGGTCAGCCCGGCCGCCTCGGCCACGGCGCGCGCGGCGGCGGCCGCCGCGGTCGCGGTGCGGGAGGCGGGGCGGGGGTTGCCGACGATGACCGTGAAGCTCACGTCCGCCATCCTGGCGCAGGATTCCCTACAAAGTCAATGGGTATTGCATGATTTGTCGGCGGACTTCCGCGATCCACCATCTGAGCTGGAAGAACACGGGCGAACAGATCGATGCCCGCGCGGACGATACCTCCCACCCCTGGGGTGCCGTCCGCGCGGACATCGCCTTCGGTGCCGCCAACCGGCGCCTCGCGCGCCGAGGAGGATCCGGCGAGGCCGGCCGGTTGCCGATCCGGGAACCACTGTGCCCGAAGTTCGTGCACTCGGTGCTACATCGAGGTGACGATCACGTTTCCACCCGCGTTTGCGCGGACGCCCCCCTCGATCGGGTATCCGGCACCATACTTGGACGCAATCGGGGAAGTCCGGAATGCAGGTCTCGAAAGGGGTCACGAGGTACGGCATGGACGCGCACGCAACCGGCACCCCGCACGCGACCGGCACCCCGGCCGACGACGTAGGCCCCCTCACACCCGACGACCCCCGGGAGGTGGGCGGCTACCCGCTGCTCGGACGGATCGGATCGGGCGGCATGGGCACCGTCTACCTGGGCCGCGATCCGGACTCCGGTCGGCGGGTGGCGGTCAAGACCATCCATCCCCGGCTGTCCGCGCAGCCGTCCTACCGGCGCCGGTTCCGCGACGAGGCCGTCCTGGCCGGACGGGTCGCCTCGTTCTGCACCGCGCGGGTGCTGGCGCACGGCGAGGAGGACGGCCGCCCGTACATCGTCAGCGAGTACGTCGGCGGCATGTCGCTGCAGCACCGGGTCGCCTCGGGCGGGCCGCTGCCGCCCGGCGACCTGCACGGCGTGGCCGTGGGCGTGGCGTCGGCGCTGGCCGCCATCCACTCGGCGGGCCTGGTGCACCGCGACCTCAAGCCCGCCAACGTGATGCTCACCCTGTCCGGCTGCCGGGTCATCGACTTCGGCATCGCCCGCGCGCAGGACTCCCCGTCCACGATCACCACCGGCGGCACCGTGCTCGGCACGCCCGGCTGGATGGCGCCCGAGGTGCTGTCCGGCGGCGCCGCCACACCGGCCGCCGACGTGTTCGCCTGGGGCTGCCTGGTCCTGTACGCCGGGACGGGCCGGCCGCCGTTCGGCGAGGGCCAGCCCACCGAGGTCGCCCTGCGTGTGATGCGCGAGGAGCCCGACCTGTCGCGGCTGCCGGCGGCCCTGGAGCCGGTGGTGCGCACCGCCCTGGCCAAGGACCCGTCCCTGCGGCCGTCGGCCGCCGACCTGATGCTCACGCTCGTCAGCCGACCCGGCACGCCCGTCTCCCCCGCCGCGGGCGGGTCCGGGTCGGGCGGGGCGGCGCCCTCGCTGCTGCCGCCGCCGCGGTCCGCGGCGGACGGGGCGGTGCCGCGGCCGCGCCCGGCCCAGGACGACGAGGGCCCCGACACCCAGGCGTTCGGCCTGATCCGGCACGTCGGCGCGCGGTCGACCGCCCGCGTCCGCATCCTCGCCGGGGCGGGGGCCGCCGCCGCGACCGTGCTGATCGGCGGGCTGTTGACGGGCCTGGGCGGCCAGGGCCACGACGTCACCCCCATGAACGCGCCCGGCACGTCGGTGACCGTCAGGCCCGCGCCCGCCGACCCGCCCGCGACCGGGCAGCAGGCCGGGCGGCAGGCCGCGCGGACGCCCACGCAGCGCCCGCACAAGGCGCTCAAGAGCGCCCGGCCCGCCAAGCCCGACAAGCCCGACAAGACCGCCGGGCGCGACGGGCGCGACGGGCGCACGCGTGTCGCGGACAAGGACGCCGCGGACGGGAAGGCCAAGCGCAAAGACCCCAAGGCCGGGGACAGGGGCACAGGCCGGGGTGAGACCGAAGACGGACGTCGCACCCCCTGACCGGGGGACGCTCGAAGCGAGGGAGGCGTGGCTCGGGGGCGCCTGACCTTGCGATCGGGTCTTGCGATCGGGTCCTGCGGATTCAGTTGCGCCAGATGACGACGAGCGCGCAGTCGTCGTCGCGCGCGGCGGCCATCGTCTGCACCAGCTCTCGGGCGCCCTTGCGGAAGCCCTGCGGGACCAGGCGCTCGGCCTCGCCCAGCAGCCGGTCGATGCCCGCGTCGAGATCGCGGCCCGGCGACTCGACCAGGCCGTCGGTGTAGAGCAGCAGCGCGTCACCGGGGCGCAGCGTGCCCTGCTCGGGCTCGCAGCGCAGGTCCGGGACGACGCCCAGCACCACCCCTTTGGCGGCGCTCACCTGCCAGGTGCCGGTGCCGGAGTCGAACTGCACGGCCGGGGGATGCCCGGCCGACTCCACGGTGTACTCGCCGGTGGACAGGTCGAGGACCAGGTGGACGGCCGTGACGAACCCCTCGTCCCAGCGCTGGCGGTGCAGGTAGCCGTTGCACGCGGGCAGGAACCGGTCCGGCTGGATCGATCCAAGCAGTCCCCCGAACGCGCCGGACAGCATCAGCGCCCGGGTGCCCGCGTCGGTGCCCTTGCCCGACACGTCCACCAGCGCCACCTCGAGGACGTCGCCGGTGCGCACGGACACCACGAAGTCGCCGCCGAACGACGAGCCGCCGGCCTGCAGCATCACGACCTGCGCCTCCCAGCCGGCCGGCAGCTCGGGCAGCTCGCCCTGCCGGCGCAGCCGGTCGCGCAGCTCCAGCAGCATCGAGTCGCCGCGCAGGCCCTGCACGCCGAGCTGCTGGCGGGTGCGGGCCAGGGTGAGCGCCAGCACCGCCGTGATCAGCAGGGTGGCGATCGTGCCGGGTCCGACCTCCGCCGGGTCGTCCACGGCGTTGTAGGCGGTCATGGCCACGACCACCGCGAGCAGCGCGACCAGGGTGCGCACCTTGAGCAGCAGCCCGCCGGCGACCACCGTCAGCACCAGGGCGGCGGGCGGCGCCCAGGCCCGCGACTCGGTGGCGGCGAGGCCGAGCCCGATCGCCAGCACGGCCAGGGCCGTGAACACGTAGCGTTCACGGACGGCCTTGCCCCGCCGCAGCCACCCGTAGATCCGCACGAGCAGCGGAATCCGCCGCAGGAAGGCGCGGACTCCCGGCGGAAGCAGCTGGACCAGACGTTGAAGCATCTCCGGCACTGTATCTGGCATCGGGCGGTGCCGACGGACATCCGCGCCATGGACGACCTGTTACAACGGTCCAGATCGCCGGTCGGCGGACCCGCATGTCCCCGGTCACGCTAAGTGATCATCAGACCCCGGGTCTTGCCGGGCGCCCCGCCGCATGGTGTCCAATGGTGTCCACCTTGCGTGTGGGGGGACGCCCCACGCGCGGCGGCGCGGCGGAGCACGGCTTCACCGCCGGCTCCGCCGCGTTCGCGCGACTCCGGGAGGTGGACGTGGCCCAGCCCAGCATGCGGATCACGGTCGACGCGGCGATGCGGGCACGCGACGTGTCCCGGCCCGTGCCGGACGACGGGGGCCCGGCCGACCCGCCGAACCGGGCGGCGTCCGCCGGCGGCGCGGCCGAGGCCCCGGACGCCGCCAAGCGGTCGCGGGCGTCCAAGAACGAACGCCGCCGCCTCGGCAAACGCGGCGGCGTCGCGCGCAAGCCCCGCTGAGCGGCCCGACCGCCCCGGCGGCGGCCGGGGCCCGGGTCAGCTCTCCACGGAAATCGGCGGCAGCTGGCCGGTGCGCTCGTAGTCGCTCAGCATCCGGATCCGCCGGGTGTGCCGCTCGTCCTGCGAGTACGGCGTCTCCAGGAACAGGCGCACGAACCGGGTGGCGGTCTCCAGGTCGTGCTGGCGTGCGCCGATGCTGATCACGTTGGCGTCGTTGTGCTCGCGGGCGAGGCGGGCGGTGTCGTCGTTCCAGACCAGGGCGGCCCGCACGCCCTTGACCTTGTTGGCGGCCATCTGCTCGCCGTTGCCGGAGCCGCCGATGACGATGCCCAGCGTCCCCGGCTCGGCCGCGGTGCGCTCGGCGGCCCTCAGCACGAACGGCGGGTAGTCGTCGACGGCGTCGTAGACGAACGCCCCGCAGTCGACGGGCTCGTGACCGTTGGCCGAAAGCCAGGCGACCAGGTGCTCCTTCAGCTCGAAGCCGGCGTGGTCGCATCCAAGAAACACGCGCATGGGTGCGATTCTCGCAGGCCGCCGCCGTGCCGCCGACTCCGCCCCCGAGCAAGGCGGGCCGCCGTCGAGGAGACGGCGGCGGGCTAGCGCGCGGCCGCCAGGGTGAAGCCCGGGTCGACCTGGGCCTCCAGGTCCTCGCCCACGGCGCGGTTGGCCCAGCTGCGGGCGTTCTTGACGTGGAATTCGACGGCCTGGCGCTGGTACTTGTCCCAGTCCTTCTCCTGGGCGTCGACGGCGGCGAGCATGCGGGCGAGGGCGCGCTCGTTGGCGACCTCCAGCGGCACGTCGTGGCGGCCCTGCTCCAGCGCGCGCACGGCGGCGGACTGGCCGAGCCAGGTGAGCAGGTCGTCGCCGACGTGCTCGCGCAGGAAGGCGACGTCGTCGTCGCCCTGCACCTTGTTGCCGACGACCGCGATGGCGACGTCGTAGTCGCGGGCGTACTCGGTGTACTGGCGGTAGACGCTCACGCCCTTGCGGGTGGGCTCGGCGACCAGGAACATCAGGTCGAAGCGGGTGAACAGCCCGGAGGCGAAGCTGTCGGCGCCCGCGGTCATGTCGACGACCACGTACTCGCCGTGCCCGTCGACCAGGTGGTTCAGGTACAGCTCGACCGCCCCGGTCTTGGCGTGGTAGCACGCCACGCCGAGGTCGTCCTCGGTGAACGCCCCGGTGGCCAGCAGCGTGACGCCGTCGACGTCCTCGCCCAGCGCGTGGACCGGGTCGTCGCCGCGCAGCCGCAGCAGCCGCGAGCCCGCGCCGGGCGGGGTCGTCTTGACCATCGCCGCGGTCGAGGAGATCCGCGGGTTGTCGCCGCGCAGGTACTCCTTGATCTGCGGCAGGTGGTCGCCCAGCGCCGGGATCTTGGCCGCCCGGCCCTCGTCCAGGCCCAGCGCCATGCCCAGGTGCTGGTTGATGTCGGCGTCGACGGCCACCACGGGCAGCCCGCGGTCGGCCAGGAACCGTACGAACAGCGAGGACAGGGTGGTCTTGCCGCTGCCGCCCTTGCCGACGAACGCTACCTTCACGTTCACCCCCGAATCGGATATGAAAACCGTTGCCACTTTCAGGTGGCACCGAGTCTACGACGCGTCGCGCTGCGTGCAAGCGGAAACCGCCGAAAGAGACGACGAGGCCGCCGGCGCGCGCCGGCGGCCTCGTCAGGGGCCCGGGGGGGGGCGTCAGCGGGCGATGGCGGCGGGATCGAACCCGAACGGCAGCTCCAGGCGGTGGGCGGCCAGCAGGTCCGCGTCCGACAGCAGGTCGGGGGTGGGGCCGTCGGCGGCGATGACCCCGCCGGACAGGATCAGTGAACGCGGGCACAGCTCGGCCGCGTACGGGAGGTCGTGGGTGACCATCAGCACCGTGACGTCCAGCGACAGCAGGATCTCCGCCAGCTCGCGGCGGCCGGCCGGGTCCAGGTTGGACGACGGCTCGTCCAGCACCAGGATCTCCGGCTCCATCGCCAGGACGGTGGCCACCGCGACCCGGCGGCGCTGCCCGAACGACAGGTGCTGCGGCGGCCGGTCGGCGGCCTCCAGCATGCCGACGCGGTCCAGCGCGTCCCGGACGCGGCGGTCCAGCTCCTCGCCGCGCAGGCCGAGGTTGGCGGGGCCGAACGCGACGTCCTCGCGGACGGTCGGCATGAACAGCTGGTCGTCGGGGTCCTGGAAGACGATGCCGACCCGGCGGCGGATCTCCCGCAGCGTCCGCTTGTCGCCGGGGTCCACCTGCAGGCCCGCGACGCGCACCGACCCCAGGCCGCCGTGCAGGATCCCGTTGAGGTGCAGCACGAGCGTGGTCTTGCCCGCTCCGTTGGGGCCCAGCAGGGCCACGCGTTCGCCGCGCCGGATGGTGACGTCCACGCCGTAGAGGGCCTGCGTGCCGTCGGGGTAGGCGTACGCCAGGCCGCGCACCTCCAGCGAGGGGGGCGCGTCGTCCCGCGGGGCGGGGCCCGTCGCCGCCGTCCGCTCGTCCGAGGTGGTCATGGAAGGCTCCGAGGTCATGGGACGATCCAGGCTACGCCGGCGATCAGGGCGGCGGCGGCCGGCAGCGCCGCGGCGGCCGTCCACTGGGCGGCGGTGGCGCCGGCGGCGTGCGACGCCGGCATGCGGCCGTCGTAGCCGCGGCTGACCATGGCCAGGTGGACGCGTTCCCCGCGCTCGTACGACCGCAGGAACAGCGCCCCCAGCGACCGCGCCAGCACGCCCGCGTCCCGCAGGTCGCGCGCCTGGAACCCGCGGGCGGCCCGCGCGATCCGCATCCGGCGCAGCTCCCCCGCGACCACGTCGGCGTACCGCAGCATGAACGCGGCGATCTGGACGAGCGGCTGCGGCATGCGCAGCCGCTCGACCCCGAGCAGCAGCAGGCGCGGCTCGGTGGTGGCGGCCAGCAGGACGGACGCGACCACCCCGAGGGTGCCCTTGGCGAGGATGTTCCAGGCGCCCCACAGCCCCGCCTCGCTCACCGACAGCCCGAGCCAGGTGATCCGCTCCCCGCTCGCCACGAACGGCATGAGCAGGGCGAACACCACGAACGGCAGCTCGATCAGGGTCCGCCGCAGCACCACCCGGTACGGGACCCGCGCCACCGCCGCGACCGCCGCCAGCAGCAGGGCGTACCCGGCGAACGCCCAGATCCGCTCGCGCGGCGTGGCCACCACGGCCGCCACGAAGACCAGCACCGCCACGAGCTTGCACTGCGGCGGCAGCCGGTGCACGGGCGAGGCCCCGGGCAGGTAGAGGCGGTGCGCGTGGCCGGAGCCCATCTAGGCGTCCGCGCCCGCGCGGGCCCCGCGGCGCCGCACCGCCCAGAACAGCCCGCCGGACACCAGCAGCACGGCGCCCACGCCGATCACCCCGGCCAGCCCGCCCGACAGCCGGGCGTTGTCCACGCCCTTGACGCCGTAGTCGCCGAGCGGGGAGTCCTTGAGCGCGTGCTCCTTCTCCTTCGCGTCGAAGCCCTTGTCGGCGGCGACCTTCTCCAGGCCGTCGGGCCGGCTGCTGGCGTAGTGGCTGACGCCTCCGGCGAGTACGAGCGACACCAGCAGGGCGACGATGAAGAACCGCTTGGTCGTCATGCTCCCCCCGTCTCTCAGGCTCCGGCTCCGGACGTGGCGCGCGTGCGCAGTTCGGGCGTGCGCAGCAGCCCGCGCGCCCCGTGCACCAGGTCCGGCCGGACCGCCAGCACGCTGGACACGGTCAGCGCGGTGATCAGCGCCTCGCCGACGCCGATGAGCACGTGCACGCCGACCATGGCGGCCGCGACCGTGCCGAGCGGCACCTCGGTGGTGCCGCCGACCGCGTAGATCAGGGTGAACGCGGCGGCCGAGGCGGGCACCGACAGCAGCGCGGCCCCGAACGCGGCGCCGGTCACCGCCGTGCGGCCGGCGGGCAGCACCCGCATCAGCAGCCGGAACGCGCCGTATCCGACGGCGACCGTGACCAGCCCCATGATCGTGATGTTGACGCCGAGCGCGCTGAGCCCGCCGTCGGCGAACAGCAGCGCCTGCATCCCGAGCACCACGGCCATGCACAGCACCGCGGTGTAGGGGCCGACCAGTATCGCCGCCAGCGCCCCGCCGAGCAGATGCCCGCTGGTGCCCGCGGCGACCGGGAAGTTGAGCATCTGCGCGGCGAACACGAAGGCGGCCGTCAGCCCGGCCAGCGGCGCGGTGCGGTCGTCCAGCTCGCGCCGGGCGCCGCGCAGCGCCACCGCCACCCCGCCGGCGGCCACCGCCCCCGCCGCGACGGACACCGGGGCGTTGATGAACCCGTCCGGTACGTGCATGTCACCACCTGCCTGTACGAATCAGCAGGAACAGTGTGATGCACGCTTCTGGTAGCTGCAAGACTGTTGCAACTAGTGTGGACCGTAGGTGACGGACGGGTGACCGGCCGCAGCCCGCGGTCAGTCGAAGATCGGGTCCCGGGTCCGGGAGCGCTTCAGCTCGAAGAAGCCGTCGACGGAGGCGGCGAGGGTCACCCCGTCCCACAGCCGGACGGCGTCCTCGCCGCGCGGGATCGGCGTGACGACCGGGCCGAAGAAGGCCGAGCCCTCGACCTCGATCACCGGGGTGCCGACCTCCTGGCCGACGCGGTCGATGCCGTCCTTGTGGGAGGCGCGCAGGGCCTCGTCGTAGTCGGTGGACTCGGCGGCGGCCGCCAGGGCGGGGTCCAGCCCGGCCGCGGTCAGCGCCTCCTCCAGCATCTCCCGGTCGAACTTGCGCCGCTCGTGGTGGCGGCGCGTGCCCAGCTCGGTGTAGAGGCGCCCGAGCGCCTCGCCGCCGTACTTCTGCTCGGCGGCGATGCACACGCGCACCGGGCCCCAGGCGTCCTTCAGCAGCTTGCGGTAGTCCTCGGAGATGTCCTTGTCCTCGTTGAGCACGGCGAGGCTCATCACGTGCCAGCGCGGCTCGATCGGGCGGTACTTGGCCACCTCCAGCACCCAGCGCGAGGTGATCCACGCCCACGGGCACAGCGGGTCGAACCAGAAGTCGACCGGGGTACGGGCGCTCTCCGACGCGGTCTGCGACAACGCGGGCCTCCTTTTGCCTGCCGGGTTGTAGGTCCATCCGGGCCAACCCCGGGACCCGCGCGCCCATTCCCCGGCGAACCCGGGGAAACCGATGACCGTGCTGCGGGGACCCGGGACCCGGCCGGTTGGTAGACATGGACTGACCACTCACAAAGACGTCCAAGGAGTGCACGTGGCAGGCAACCTCACGCGCGATGAGGCGCGGGAACGGGCCCGGCTGCTCAGCGTCGACTCGTACACGGTCGAGCTGGACCTCACCGGGGATGAGCAGCGGTTCGGGTCCACCACCGTCATATCGTTCGGGTGCACCGAGCCGGGCGCCTCGACCTTCGTGGACCTGCACGGCGCCGTCGTGCGGGAGGCGACGCTCAACGGACGCTCCCTCGACCCCGCGACCTACGACGCCGACAAGGGCCGGCTGCCGCTGCCGTCGCTGGCCGAGCGCAACGAGCTGCGCGTGGTGGCCGACTGCGCCTACTCGCGTTCGGGTGAGGGGCTGCACCGGTTCGTCGACCCGGTCGACCGGAACGTGTACCTGTACACGCAGTTCGAGACGGCCGACGCGCACCGCATGTACACCTGCTTCGACCAGCCGGACCTGAAGGCGACCTTCGAGCTGACGGTGATCGCCCCGGAGGGCTGGCAGGTCGTCACCAACGAGGCCCCCGACGCGCAGGAGGGCGGGCGCTGGCACTTCCCGCCGACGCCGCGCGTGTCCACCTACATCACCGCGCTGGTGGCGGGGCCGTACCACGTGGTGCGCGACGAGTACCGGCGCGAGGACGGCAGCGTGATCCCGCTGGGGGTGTTCTGCCGGGCCTCGCTGGCCGAGCACCTGGACGCGGACGCGATCATCGACGTCACCCGGCAGGGCTTCGCCTTCTTCGAAAAGGTGTTCGACCGGCGGTACCCGTTCGGCAAGTACGACCAGCTGTTCGTGCCGGAGTTCAACGCCGGCGCCATGGAGAACGCGGGCTGCGTGACCTTCCTGGAGGACTACGTCTTCCGGTCGCGGGTGACCGACGCGGCCTACGAGCGGCGCGCCGAGACCATCCTGCACGAGATGGCCCACATGTGGTTCGGCGACCTGGTCACCATGCGCTGGTGGGACGACCTGTGGCTGAACGAGTCGTTCGCCACGTACATGAGCGTCCTGTGCCAGGCCGAGGCCACCAAGTGGACGGGGTCCTGGACGACGTTCGCCAACCTGATGAAGGCGTGGGCGTACCGGCAGGACCAGCTCCCGTCCACCCACCCGATCTCCGCCGACATCCCCGACATCCGCGCGGTGGAGGTCAACTTCGACGGGATCACCTACGCCAAGGGCGCCAGCGTCCTCAAGCAGCTCGTGGCGTACGTGGGGCGCGACAACTTCCTGGAGGGCGTGCGCCGCTACTTCCAGCGGCACGCGTGGGGCAACACCGTCCTGGGCGACCTGCTGGACGCCCTGGAGGAGACCTCGGGCCGCGACCTGAAGTCGTGGTCGAAGGAGTGGCTGGAGACGGCCGGGGTCAACACGCTGCGCCCGGTGTACGAGGTGGACGCCGACGGCAACTTCACCTCGTTCGGCGTCCTGCAGGAGGCCAAGGCCGAGTACCCGACCCTGCGGTCGCACCGCGTGGCGATCGGCCTGTACGACCGCACGCCGGACGGGATCGTCCGGCGCCGGCGGGTGGAGCTGGACGTGGTCGGCGACCGCACCGACGTGCCGGAGCTGGTCGGCGAGCGGCGGCCCGACCTGGTGCTGGTCAACGACGACGACCTCACCTACGCCAAGATCCGGCTGGACGAGCACTCGCAGCGCACGCTGATCGACGGCATCGGCGACATCCGGGACGGCCTGCCGCGGGCGCTGTGCTGGTCGGCGGCCTGGGACATGACCCGGGACGCCGAGATGGCCACCCGCGACTACATCCGGCTGGTCCTGTCGGGGGTCCGCGGCGTGACCGACATCTCGGTGGCCCAGACGCTGCTGCGGCAGGCGCGCACGGCGCTGCAGCAGTACGCCGACCCGGCGTGGCGGCCCGAGGGGCGGCGGCTGATGGCCGACGCCCTGTTCGAGCTGGCCCGCGAGGCCGAGCCGGGTTCGGACTTCCAGCTCGCCTACGTCCAGGCGTTCGCCGGCGTCGCCGAGACCGACGAGCACCTGGCGTTCGTCGCCGGGCTGCTGGACGGCTCGCGGTCGCTGGAGGGCCTGACGGTCGACACCGACCTGCGCTGGTCGCTGCTGCGCCGCCTGGTGGTCACCGGCCGGGCGGGCGAGGCCGAGATCGACGCCGAGCTGAAGCGGGACCCGACCGCGGCGGGCGAGCGCAACGCCGCCGGCTGCTGGGCCGCGCTGCCGTCCGCCGAGGCCAAGGCCGCCGCCTGGGAGCGGATCGTCTCCGGGAAGCTGCCGAACGCGGTGTACCGGGCCACGCTGGGCGGTTTCGTCGAGCCGGACCAGGCCGAGCTGCTGCGCCCGTACGTGGACCGGTTCTTCGCCGAGGTCGGCCGGGTCTGGCAGGAGTGGAGCAGCGACATGGCGCAGACGTTCGCCGAGGTCGCCTACCCGTTCCTGATCATCGAGCAGGCGACGATCGACCGGACCGAGTCCTACATCGCCGAGCACAGGCCGCCCGCGGCGCTGGTGCGGCTGCTGTCGGAGGGCCGCGACGGCGTGGCCCGGGCCCTGCGCGCCCGGGCCAGGGACGCCGCCGCGTCCTGATCCCCAGCGCGGGCGCGGGCGTGGCCGCCGGGGTGGTCACGCCCGCGACCGCGTCGCGGCCCTGACCGGGGCCACGGCGGCGGCGACGCGCGGGTCGGCGGGCAGGTCGTCGAGCCGGACGGGACGGCCGCCGGCGTCGGCGAGGGGGACGCGCCAGTTGGGGTACTCGTCGCTGGTGCCGGGCTGGTTCTGGGTGCGGCGCTCGCCCACCGCGTCGGCGAGGGACACGCCGATGAGCCGCGCCGGGGTGCGCGCCAGCAGGGCGTGCAGGGCCGCCGCCACGGCCTCGTCGTGGTCGTGCGCGCCGCGGGCCACGGCGCGCAGCACCGCGTCGGGCGGGTCGGCCAGCAGGCCCTCGGCGTGCAGCAGCTCCAGCCAGGCGGCCAGCAGCCGCCGGTGGTCGGCGGCCTCGTCGGCGGCGGGGCGGGTGAGCAGCCCGAGGCGGTCGCGCAGGGCGACGTGGTCGCCGTGCAGGAACCCGGTGATCGGCGGCATGTCGTGGGTGCCGACGGTCGCCAGCGACAGCCGCCGCCACCGTCCGGGCGGCCGCGGCCGGCCGTCGCGGTCGCGCTGGAACCACAGCAGGGACGTGCCGAGGACGCCGCGTTCGGCGAGGTCCTCGCGCACCTGGGGTTCGACGGTGCCCAGGTCCTCGCCGACGATCACCGCGTCGGCGCGGGCGGCCTCCCAGGTGAGGCAGGACAGCAGCGCGTTGCGGTCGTAGCCGACGTACGTGCCGTCCGCGGGCGAGGCCCCGTCGGGCACCCACCACAGGCGCGACACCTGCATGGCGTGGTCGATGCGCAGTCCTCCCCCGCGCCGCAGGCAGGCCGCCAGCATGTCCCTGTAGGGGGCGTACTCGGCCCGGGCGAGGCGCTGGGGGTGCCATGGGGGCTGGCCCCAGTCCTGGCCGCGCTGGTTGAACTCGTCGGGGGGCGCCCCCACGCTCACGCCCTCCGCGAAGACGTCCCGGTACACCCAGGCGTCGGCGCTGGAGTGGGTCACGCCCACCGCCAGGTCGTGCATGATGCCGATGGGCATCCCCGAGTCTGTTGCGGCCCGCTGTGCGGATGTGAGCTGTTCGTCGAGCTGCCATTGGAGCCATGCGTGGAAGTCGACGCGTGGCGCCAGGCGTTCGGCTTCGCGTGCCACGGCGGGGCTGCCGGGGTCCTGCAGGGCGGAAGGCCAGCGGCGCCAGTCGTTGCCGTGCTCTTCGGCCAGGGCGCACCAGGTGGCGAACGCGGTCAGCGCCGTGCCCTCACGCCGCCGGTACGACTCGTAGGCAATCGTCCTGGCCGGGGTGCGGGGGGCGCGGTAGAGGATCTCCAGGGCCCGGCGTTTGGCCGTCCACACCGCGTCGCGGTCGATGAGCGGCATGTCCCGGCGCAGGGCGGCGGCCAGGGCGGCGATGTTCTCGCGGTCGGCCGCGGGCAGTTCGCGGTACTCGGGCACGTCCTCCACGCGCAGGTACAGGGGGCCGGCGAAGCGGCGGCTCATCGGCGAGTAGGGGGACGGGTTGATCGGCGGCGCGGGCTCGGTGGCGTGCAGGGGGTTGACCAGGATGAAGCCCGCGTCCAGCTCCCGGCCGCTCCAGGCCGCCAGTTGCGCCAGGTCGTGCAGGTCGCCCATCCCCCAGGACGCCCGGGACCGCACGGAGTACAGCTGGGCGGTGAAGCCCCACACCCGTTCGGGGGTACGCAGCCGGTCGGGGGCGACGAGCAGCGCGGCGTCCTGCTCCTGTGCACCCCTGTGTGCGCGCACGCGATGCCACCCCAGGGGCGTGTCGGGGGGCAGGGTGTAGGCGAGGGCACCTTCGGCCGTAGGGGACGCCGGGGGCGGCGTCAGGATCGTGCCGTCGGCCAGTTCCACCGACACCTCGGTCTGTGAGGGCACGTGGATCTGGTCGGCGCCGGGTACGCGGCGGCACGCCACGACGGGAGGCAGCAGCCGCCGGCGCGCCTGCTCCTCCAGCCGTGCCAGTTCGTCGCGTACCGCGCCGGGGGTGGAGGCGTCCACGCCCAGGGCGGCCAGCACCGCCACGAGGGTCTCCTTGGCGACGGGGGTCTCCCGCTCCCGCCAGTCCTTGTAGCTGCCGGCGACTCGATGGGCCCGGGCCAGCCTGCGCAGCCGCTCGTCGGCCGACCGCCCGTCCACCTGCTCATATACCTGCTCGTCCACCACAGGGGGACCATGCCCCCTGGGCCGGGACGCAGTCAGGCGGTCCAGATGGGCGGCTTGCGGTCGCCCCAGGGGCCGGCCTCCTCCAGCTGCGCCGACAGGGAGATGAGGGTGCCCTCGCCGCCCAGGCGTCCGGCGAGCATCACCCCGATGGGCAGGCCGTCGGCGTTCCAGTACAGGGGCACGTTGACGGCGGGCTGCCCCGACACGTTGTACACGGCGCAGAACGGGGTGAACGCCTTCTGCCGCGCGAAGTTCTCCTCGGGCTCCTGGTCGTGGAAGTAGCCGAGGGGCCGGGGCGGCTGGGCCAGGGTCGGGTGCAGGATCGCGTCGAACTCGTTCATCACGGGGAACGCCTGGCGCAGCGCCGACTGCAGCATGGCGTGCGCCTGGAACATCTCGGACGCGCCGACGGCCCGGCCGCGCTCGCGCAGCCAGCGGGTCAGCGGCTGCAGCAGGTGCTCCTTGTCGGGCTCGACGGGCGTGAGGGTGGCCATGACGCCCCACAGCGTCTCGAACACCGGCACCAGGTCGGCGCCGAGCACCGGGGGAAGGTCCACCACCTCGTGCCCCAGCTCCTCCAGCAGCACCGACGCGTCCTCGTAGGCGGCCAGGCAGTCGGGGTGCACCTCGGTGCCGGGGACGGCCGGTTCGGCGCTGCGCGCGATGCGCAGCCGCCCCGGCGGGCGGTCGGCGTACCCGAGGAAGGTCTCCCCCGCCGGCAGCGGCGGCGCCAGGTACATGTCGCCGGGCATGTGCCGGGCCATCGCGTCCAGCAGCGCGGCCGCGTCGCGGACGCCGCGGGCGATCGGCCCGTTGGTCGCCAGCCCGAACAGGTCGGGGACGACCGGGCCCTGGGAGACGCGGCCCCGGGTCGGCTTGATGCCGAACAGGCCGCACACGCTGCTGGGGATGCGGATCGAGCCGCCGCCGTCGCTGCCCTGCGCCGCGGGGGCCAACCCGGAGGCGACCGCCGCGGCGGCGCCGCCGCTGGAGCCGCCCGCGGACCGCTCCAGGTCCCACGGGGTGCGGGCGGGAGGCGCAACGGCGCTTTCCGTATAGCAGGGCAGACCGAATTCGGGGGTCGTGGTCTTGCCCAGCAGGACACATCCGGCTTGCTTCAGGAGTGCGACGACACTGTCGTCAACAAACCCCACCAGATCGGAAAAAGCCCGCGATCCCAGGGTGACCCGGACATCCTTCACCATGTTCAGGTCCTTGATCGGGATCGGCACCCCGTGCAGCGGCGGCAGCTCCTCGGGCCCCGCGGCCTCCAGCACCCGCTTCTCGGCGGCCCGCGCCTGCTCGCGCACGTGCTCGGCGTCCACCGTCACATAGGCGCCCACCTGGGCGTTCAGCCGTTCGATCCGGTCCAGGTAGTGGTCGGCCAGCTCCAGCGGAGACAGCTCGCGGGTCCGGATCGCCGCCGCCTGCTGCAGCATGGTGAGGTCATGGGGAAGCGTCACACCGTCGAACGGTAGACCGCGCGGCCGCCGGCGGCAAAGACGGCATGGACGGCACGCCGCGAAGAGGGGGTGAAAGTCGTCCTACCCGATCAACGCCCCGGTGAATCACCCTGAAGTGGCGACAAAAGTATTAACCCGGCATGACTAGTCGCGGAACGGCGACAATGATTACTCTGCGCACGGAGGATCATGCTTCCGACGCGAAGGGAATACGGAGCGTCACTCATGGCGATCATGGAGCGGGGCGACGACGGCCAGGAGGAGGGCGGCGGCCGTCCCTCCCCGGAGCCCGACAAGAAGCCGGGCCGGCTGCCACCGCGCCCCGAGACCTACGGTGAGCTGCTGAACAATCCCACGATCCGGCGCTGGGCGGTGCGCGCGGGCGTGGCGCTCGCGGTGGGCATCGTCTTCGCGGTGGTGTTCACCCTGCGCATCGGGCTCACCGCCGCGATACTGGCGGTCATCGCCGACGCCGTCTACCGGGCCCGCACCTCGTCCAGCGTGGCGGCCTGGCAGAAGTCGTCGGCGGCCGAGCGCCGCACCGAGCGGCAGCTGCGCGCCCTGGAGAAGAAGGGCTACCGGGTGCTGCACGCCCGGGCGGTCCCGCGCGACACCGAAGGCGTCAGCGACGGCCGCATCGACCACCTGGTCATCGGCCCGAGCGGCGTCTACGCCATCGACTCGGAGAAGTGGGACAAGCGGCTGCCCGTGCGGACCCTGTCGCACCTCAAGCTCTTCCACGGCCCGTTCAACAAGAAGGACCGCCTGGACGAGGCCCGCTGGGAGGCCGAGCAGGCCAGCCGGATGCTGTCCGAACGGGTGGGCTTCGAGGTCCCGGTGCAGCCCTCGGTGGCCATCTACGGGCCGTCGATCCCGTGGAAGGTCATGCGGGTGCGCGACGTCGACGTCTACGCGGGCAACCAGGCGCGCGGCTACCTGCGCCGCCGCCCCAAGATCCTCGACGAGGCCGACGTGCGGCGCATCTACAAGGTCGCCAGCGAGACGCTGCCGCCGATCTACCGCGAAGAGGAAGAGGAGGACGAGCGGCAGGAGGCGGTCTGACCGGACCCCCGGCCGGACTTCGCGGCCCGGCACGACGCCCGCGGCCGCCGGACACCGCTGCGCGAGGGCGCCCCGATCCCCGGGGCGCCCTCGTCGCGTTTCCGGTTCGTCCTCCCCGGCTCCCTGGGCGGACCTGCACACCAGCGGCGTTGGTAGCATCGAAAAGCCGACCCCCCAGGGGACCTCTGCCGGGCCGGCGGGCCGCCTCCCCGAAAGGACGGGAGGCACGGGCCTCCAGGCAGGGCGCGATCCGCCGCTGCGACGTAAGATCACCACCACCCGACGTCAGCACGCCGAGGAGCATCATGCCCCCGCTCAGGTCACGAACGGTCACCCATGGACGCAACATGGCGGGCGCCCGCGCGCTCCTTCGCGCGACCGGCGTGGCCCGGGAGGACTTCGGCAAGCCGATCGTCGCGGTGGCCAACAGCTTCACCCAGTTCGTGCCCGGCCACGTCCACCTGCGCGAGGTCGGCGACATCGTCGCCGCCGCCGTCCGCGAGGCCGGGGGCGTGCCGCGCGAGTTCAACACGATCGCGGTGGACGACGGCATCGCCATGGGCCACGGCGGCATGCTGTACTCGCTGCCGTCCCGCGAGCTGATCGCCGACGCGGTCGAGTACATGGTCAACGCGCACTGCGCCGACGCGCTGATCTGCGTCTCCAACTGCGACAAGATCACTCCGGGGATGCTGATCGCGGCGATGCGGCTGAACATCCCCACCGTGTTCGTCTCCGGCGGGCCGATGGAGGCCGGCAAGCCCGTCGAGGGCGTCATGGGCGGCCACAAGCTCGACCTGATCGACCCGATGATCGCCTCCGCCGACTCCGCGATCGGCGAAGACACCCTCGCCCGCATGGAGGAGAGCGCCTGCCCGACCTGCGGGTCGTGCTCGGGCATGTTCACCGCCAACTCGATGAACTGCCTCACCGAGGCGATCGGGCTGGCGCTGCCCGGCAACGGCACCGTCCTGGCCACCCACACCGAGCGCCGCCGCCTGTACGAGAAGGCCGGGCGCACCGTCGTGGAGATCGCCCGCCGCTACTACGAGGACGACGACGAGTCCGTCCTGCCCCGCAGTATCGCCACGCGCGACGCGTTCGAGAACGCCATGGCCCTCGACATCGCCATGGGCGGGTCGACCAACACGATCCTGCACCTGCTGGCCGCCGCCCGCGAAGGGCGGGTCGACTTCGGCCTCAAGGAGATCGACGAGCTGTCGCGCCGGGTGCCGTGCCTGTGCAAGCTGGCGCCCGCCACCCCCCGGTACCACGTCGAGGACTGCCACCGCGCGGGCGGCATCCCCGCGCTGCTGGGCGAGCTCGACCGCGCCGGGCTGCTCAACCGCACCGTGCACAGCATCCACTCGGCGTCGCTCACCGAGTTCCTGTCCCGGTGGGACGTCCGCTCCCCCGACGTGCTGCCCGAGGCCGTGGAGATGTACCACGCCGCGCCCGGCGGCGAGCGCACCACCCGGGCCTCCGGCCAGAGCGCGCGCTGGGAGTCCCTCGACCTGGACCGCGCCGAGGGCTGCATCCGCGACATCGAGCACCCCTACACCGCCGACGGCGGCCTGGCCGTCCTGTACGGCAACATCGCCCCCGAGGGCGCGATCGTGAAGACCGCCGGGGTCGAGGAGGAGCTGTGGACCTTCTCCGGCCCGGCCGTGGTGTTCGAGAGCCAGGAGGACGCCTGCGAGGGCATCCTCGGCGGCAAGGTCAAGCCCGGGGACGTGGTCGTCATCCGCTACGAGGGCCCCAAGGGCGGCCCCGGCATGCAGGAGATGCTCTACCCGACCAGCTTCCTCAAGGGGCGCGGCCTCGGCAAGGCGTGCGCGCTGATCACCGACGGCCGGTTCTCCGGCGGCACCAGCGGCCTGTCCATCGGCCACGCCTCCCCCGAGGCCGCCGCGGGCGGCGACATCGCGCTGGTCGAGGACGGCGACCGCATCGTCATCGACATCCCGCGCCGCACCCTGGAGCTGGACGTGCCCGCCGAGGTGCTGGCCGCCCGCCGCGAGAAGCTGCTGGCCGACCTGGGCGGCTTCCGGCCCCGCGACCGGCAGCGCCCGGTCAGCGCCGCCCTCCAGGCGTACGCCGCCATGACCACCTCCGCCTCCACCGGCGCCGCCCGCGACATCACCCAGCTGGCCGGCGACTGACCGCTTGACACGTGCGGCGGCCCCGGGGCTCGGCTCCGGGGCCGCCGCACGTGTTTGCCGCTCTCCGTCGCAGCGGGCCGGGCGCACCGCTTCCACACCGCGAAAAGGCCCGACCAATCTGTTGACCGGAGAAAGAACGGCACTAACCTCCCCGCAATGGTCGAACCAATCGCAGCGGGGAGGCTCGGATGAGCGTCGACCTCACGGCGCTGGTGCACAACCTCGCCGAACAGGCCACACCGGAGGCCGCGACCGGACGGCTCCGCCTGCCCACCGAACGCGACCCGGTGTCCTCACTGGAGATCAGCCGAGGCGCCCTGCGCGAACAGCTGTCGGTGCTGGAGGATCCTGGGCTTCCTCGACCGCACCCAGGGCCGCGGCTCCTACCTCGGCGTACCGGACGCCGGGTTCATCCGCCTGTACTTCGACCTGTCCAAGCAGCTCGGCCACCTGACCTCCGAGCAGTTCAACACCGCACGCCACATGCTGGACGTCGCCATAGCCGAGGCGGCGGCCCGGCTCGCCACGGCCGACGACGTGGACAGCCTCCGAGAACTCGTAGACGAGACGGTCGCCGCCAGCGGCGCCGGCGACGAAGAACGCGCCCTCCAAGCCGACCTGCAATTCCACCGCCGCCTCAACACCATCGTCGACAACCCCGTCTTCTACCTCCTCCACGACGGCCTCAGCCACGTCCTCCACCAGGAACTGACCGAACGCCGCAAACGCGCCGCCGAACTCGAACCGACCGCACCCGCCAAAACCCGGGTCATCGACACCGTCCACTACGGCATCGTCGAAGCCATCGCCGAACGCGACAGCGAAGGCGCCCGCATCGCCATGCGCCGACACTTCGAGGTCTGGTCGTCCCTCACCGGATCTCCCTAGGCCGCGTGCGCCGTTGGAGATGGTCGTGAACGGCGCCGTCTCCCCGCAATGGCAACCGGCCGCCGATGCATACCTCTGCGAGCCTCGCAAAGGACCACGGAGGGCCGCCGCCGAAGGTCGGCGGCCCTCCCTTGACCTTGACGCAGACCCTCGTCCACCAGGGGCTCAACAACCGCCCGGCCAGGGTCCGCAGTCCCTGTGAACTAGGTGCGAGGGTTGTCGATCGTCTGCGACGCCATGGTGCTGCAACCCAAGCTGTTGCACGCCTGGGTCTCCACGCGCACCCACTTGATGTCGCCGCCGTCGGTCCCGGAGATGGAACTCCAGGTCGCACTCGTGTTGCACTGGTCGATCTGACGCCACTTGTACGCGCCGTTGTTCGTCACGAACCGGAACCGCGCGGATCGGTTGTCGCAGGAGGTGTCGTACAGCGTGACGTTCGTGGCCGTGAATTTCGTCCGGCTGGGGAAGTCCAGGCTCCCGGTGACCCGGGAAACATCCGATCTGACGTCGAACGAGCTAGCGGCGCTCGCCGGGCCGGCCCCGGCCACAGCGGTGACGGCGAGCGCGGCGCAGATCCCCGCCACCGCGCCCACTCGCGTCATTCGGTTCATCTTTCTCCTCTCTGGTGGGTCGCTCTTGTGAATTCGACGAATCGAGCCAGGGGAAGGGGCTCGCTCCGATTGTGGGGCGGGCGGCGACCGATGTCCTTGGCGGTCAGCGCCAAGGACTTATCAACGCGCGCCAGACGCCGATCCGGGACGAATAAGATCGAAAAGGTTGACGCGGTGACCGACTTGGGCCACCCCGCACACCGGATCAGTCCGCGCGGCGTCCTGTACGCGATGAACCGTCGCAGAGCGCAGGGATGCCGATGCTGTTCCGCACCGATGACGTTCCGCCGGCTGAGCGCTTCGAGCGCTTCCGAGAGGTCGCCCTGAAGGGGCAGATTCCGATCACCGTCGATTCCGGGCAGCCCGATGACTTTCGGGCGACATGGGGTTCGGCGCGACTCGGCGAGGTGTCGGTGACCTCCATCGCATGCTGCGCCCCGTTCCGTTTCCGCCGGACGCCGAAGCTGATCCGCGAGTCGGATCCCGAAGCGTATCGGCTGGTGCTCAACATACGCGGCAACAACGGCGTCACCCAGCACCGCCGGCACGCCGGGCTGGAACCCGGCGATCTGGCGCTGTACGAAACGTCCAGCCCATGGGAGGGCTGGCGAGGATCCGGATCCACGCCCATCGAGTGGGTCATGGTGACCTTTCCGCGCCGCCTGCTGCCGATTCCCCCTCGCACCGTCAGCCCCTTGCTCGGCCGCCGAATGACCGGACAGGACGGCATCAGCGCACTGATCGGCACAATGCTGCACGGCCTGATCGACAACGTCCACCAGTACCGTCCGGCCGACCGCCTGCGCCTGTCTCAGATTCTCCTCGACCTGCTGACCGCGCTGCTCCACCGCCAACTGGAGAACACGGACTCCGAATCCGCCGAGTCATCGCGCCGCACCCTGCTGCTCAGAATCCGCTCATTCATCCAGAACAACCTCGACGACCCGGCGCTGTCCCCCAGAATGATCGCCGCCGCTCACCACATCTCCACCCGCCAGCTCCACCGCCTGTTCGAAGGCCAGGACATGACCGTCGCCGCCTGGATCCGCGACCGCCGCCTGGAACACGCCCGCCAGGACCTCATCGATCCGGCGCAACGGTCCCGTCCCATTCGGCCCATCGCGGCGCGCTGGGGCTTTTCCGATGCCGCGCTGTTCAGCCGCTCCTTCGCCGCCGCCCATGGCGTCAGCCCCCGTGACTACCGCCGCCGCCATCAAACCGACCGCACCGAGGCGTGACACCCCGGTCGCGGCCGACCGGAGTCGCGAGAGCACCCGCGGTTGTCGGCCGGTGCATCCCAGGCGTCGTGAGCGGGCCATGCGCACCCGGGTGCCTCGCGCCCGCCGTCGGGGCCTGTCCGGCGGATCATGGTGGATCCGCCGGACAGGCGGGCTGTCAGCCCGAGTGGTACCGCGCCGTCTCTTGAGGCGGTGGGCCGCCCGGATCCACCGGACGTGGGCTAGGGGTGGTCGCGTTCTCGGTGGCGGCGATGGTCTGGCGGAGGAGCTCCCGGGCCTTGGCCAGGTCTGCGGCGCGCTGGTCGAGGACCGTCAACTGGTCGCCCAGGCTGTCGAGGACGCCCGGCGACCCGGTCCTCGCCCGGGCGACCATCGAACGGGTCACCGAGCCGGGCGGGGTGCGGGACATGGTCATGGGCGGAACGATCGCCCGCCTGCTCGGACTGTGACGCACCGCCCCCCGCGGCCGAGGGCCGGCCCGCGGAGAGGAGCACCCGCCCGGTGGGCCGAGTGCGGTCAACCGCCGCCCGCCGGAGGGATGATCAACTACGGTGCCGTGCCATGGCGGAAACGAGCGGCTGGGGCGAGGACGAAGACTTCGCCGTCCCCTTCGAGCGCGCCGAGGACGACGAGATCCGACGTCTGGTGCGGCAGCTGATCGACGCTGACTGGGGCGCCTGGCGGCGTGCCGACCTGGAACGGGTGTGGGCGCGGCTGGGCTGGACGTGGCACTCCGCCCAGCCGGACGATCCCGATTTGTCCTGGTCGGAGTATCCATACGTCTCTCGCCTCGTCGCCGCGGACTGGCCGCTGGGGTTGGCCACCGCCTACGCCCCCAAGGCCGATCCCGGGCAGTTCCACATGCTGGAAATCAGCCTCACCAGCGACGGCGACCTTCTCGATCAGGTCCACGGGTGGCGTGACGTCTGGCCGGTGGCGGCCGACGTCCTGGGCCCGGCGGCGATGTGGGGCGGGGCGGGGCCCTGGGGGCTGTGGCGGCGGCCCGACACCGCCCTGGTCGTCGGGGTGCACTTCGGCGACGTGGTCGTGCAGGTATGGCGAGGCGACCGCGACGCCTCCACCGATTCCTGGCGCGCGGCGTCCCCCGCCGACCTGCCTCCGGAGGCCGGGCCCACCACCCCGGTCACCTGGGACGACTTGGAAAGGGAACTGGCCCGCGCGCTGGAGGACCTCATCGAGGACGCCTCGTGGTTCCCCGCGCAGTTCATCCTGCACCTGCAGTCCGGCCGCGACCCGCGTCGACTGGTCCAGGCGTGGAACGAGGGCGCCGACCTGAAGATCGAGGCCACCGGCTTCCTCCATTACCCCGAGTCGGCCGATCTGGACGCGCTGTCCGCCCTGGGCTGGCCGGGGGAGATCCGGAAAGGTCAGCGGCTCTTCCCCGGAGCCCTGAACAACGCCGGGGAGGACGCCGCCACCGCGGCGCACATGCTCGTCGACGCCCTGCGGAGGCTGCAGGTGGAACCGGCCGAGCTGACCTACGACGGGGAACTGACCCGCCGCGACGGCAAACTCCATCTCGACCTGCCCAGACTGGGCATCGCGCGCGGCGACGCCGACGCGTAGGAAGATCTCTCGCATGGCCGCTCGGCGTCCGCCCGAGCCGCCTCCTGGCTGAGGCAAGACACCGGCAGCACCGCGTGCGGGGGCTCGAGCGCGGCCCGTGCCTCAGCTGACGTGCCCGTGTTCGCGGCCGTCCGGCGCCGCTCGTCGTCGGCCTACCGGTCGGTGGCCTGGTGGGCTCGGGCGTGGGGGATGCCGCAGCGGTGGAGGATGCCGGCGATGGTGGCGCGGAAGGCCTCGCGGTCGGCGGGGGCGAGGTGGGCGGTGAGGCGGGCGAGTTCGGCGGTGACCTCGTCGTGGAAGGCGAGGGCGGCTTCGCGGCCGGTGGCGGTGAGGGTGACCTGGACGGCGCGGCGGTCGCCGGGGACCGGCCCGCGCCGGGCGAGGCCGCGGCGTTCGGCGCGGTTCATCAGGCCGGTGAGCGCGGCCTTCTCCACGCCGAGGCGGCCGGCGAGGTCGGCCATGCAGCGGGGCCCGTCCAGCAGGATGCACAGGAGCCTGGCCTGGACGGCGGTGAGCTCGTACTTCTCCGAGACGCGCGTGTAGATCGCCTGGACCGCGGTGGAGAGCCGGAGCAGGGCGGCGGCCATGTCCGGCTCCGCGCCGCCCGGGCCGCCGTGGGGCGGGCAGGCCGGTGCGTCGTCGGCCGCCTCGGTCATCTGCGTCGCGGTCTCGTTCACACCCTCACCGTACATGGCGCATATAGTTAATGACGTGTACTGTATGTCTCGTTAACTAAGTCGGGCGGCCCCAAGACGCGAACGCACACCCCATCTCGGCGCCGCCGCGTCGCCGCACACCCGATACCAGGCACGGAGAGTGATCGCCATGAAGCTGCTCGTCATCGTCGGGAGCACCCGCCCCAACCGCGCCTCGGATCTGGTGGTGCCGTGGGTGACGTCCCGCCTCGCCGCCCACGGAGGGTTCGAGGTCGAAACAGCCGATCTGCGGGACTGGCCGCTGCCGCTGTTCGCCGAACACCCCGGCACCATCGGCGACATCAGCGACCCGACGTATTCGCAGCCGATCGTGCGGGCCTGGAACGCCAAGGTGAAGGAGGCCGACGCGTTCCTGATCGTCACGCCCGAGTACAACCACAGCGTGCCGGGGGTGTTGAAGAACGCCATCGACACCGTCTGGCTGTCGTTCGGGTTCCGCAACAAGCCCGTCGCCACCGTCGGCTACAGCAGCGGGATCGGCGGCGGCATCCGCGCCATCGAGCACCTGGCGCAGATGTTCGTCGAGGCGGAGGCCGTCCCGCTGCGCAACACCGTGGTCCTCCCCTTCGTGCACAGGGCCTTCGATGCATCCGGCGAGCCCACCGACCCCATGGCCGATGCCGGCCTGCAGATCCTGCTGGAGGACCTGACCTGGTGGTCGACCGCCCTGAGCAAGGCCCGCGCCGAAGGTGAACTGCAGCCCGGGCAGCTGCGGGCCCGCGCGGCCGCGGCCGCCGCACAGGGCTGACGGACGCGAAACCGTACGACTACCGGTTCGAGCTGGGCAGGGCGGCGGTGCTGCGCGGCGGCCGCGACGTGGTCATGGTGTCCAGCGGGCTGATGACGATGCGGGCGCTGCAGGCCGCCGAGCGGCTCGCCCGGCGCAACGTCGACGCCGCCGTCGTGCACGCCCCCACGATCAAGCCGTTCGACGAGCAGACGGTGCCGGCCGAGCTGGGCGGCGACCGCCCGGCCGTCACGCTGGAGAACCACACCGTGGTCGGCGGGCTGTTCGAGACGGTCGCCGCGGCCCTGGCGCGGGCGGGCCGCGGCGTGCGGGCGGTGCCGATCGGGCCGCCGGACGAGTTCCTGGCCGCGGGCGCCCTGCCGACCCTGCACGACCGCTACGGCCTGGCCACCGCCAAGATCGTCGATCGGGTGCTGGCCGAGCTCGGCTGAACCCCCAGGGGCGGCGGCCGCCGTCCCGTTCTCCCGCCTCGGAGGGCGCGGGGGCGGGGCGGCGGCGCCGTTTCCGGGCGGCGGACATCGCCTCCACCCGTCCCGCGGCAAAGTCCTGCCAGCGTCTGCCCGCGTCATGTGTGGCGAGGTGAACGCGCAGGTGATCTTCGGTAGAAGGGACTCGTTGACCAGCTGGTCTTCCACACAGGGGGGTGGAGCATGAACATGGTCATCGGGGGACGCCGCGCGCCGGCGCGCGCGGCGCTGGGCACCGTCGGAGCCGCCATGGCCGGCGCGTGCCTGACCGCGGGCCCGCCCGCGCGCGCCGAGGTCGAGCCGGCGCCGGCGCGCCCGGCCGCCGAGGGCAAGGTCGAGGTCACCTACTCCGTGCCGCGGCTCTCCGCGAACGGCACCGACGTCACCTGGCGGTGGCGGCTGCGCAACCGCACCGGCCGCACGGCCTACCGGGTCGTCGTCACGCACACCGTCAAGCCGGCGGTGCCGATCAGCTCACCGGACCGGGCGTGCCGGAAGGTCGACGAGGGGACGGTGCGCTGCGCCTACCCGTCGCTGCGGGCCAAGCAGTCGCGTACCGGCACGCTGACGGCCCGGCTGCCGGAGGACCTGGAGGGCGGGGTGAACCTCGCCGGCAAGGTGGAATGGCGCCGCACCGCGGCGCAGCCGGACGGTCCCGACCGGCCCGCCGGGCGGCCCACCCGGCCGGCGGACGACCGGTCCGAGCCGCGGACGCCGCCCGCCGCGGCCCCGCAGGGCGACCAGACGGAGCCGGCCGACCCGCGCACGCCGCGCGGGCAGACCCCGCCGAGGGACGGCGCGTCACCGCGGACCAAGGCGTCCGCGCACGGCGGGAAGCCCCGGGGCAGGACGAAGCCCCGCGGCAAGGGCCGGCACGGCAAGCCCGCTTCACGCGCCCCGCGTGCCAAGGCCGCGAGCGGCAAGGCGCCTCGCAGCAAGGCGGTCCCGCGCGGCAAGGCCAAGCTCGGCAAGCGGCCCCGGAGCAAGGCCAAGCACGTCAGGGCCCAGGAGGGCGCCGCCCAGCAGGGCAAGAGGCCGCACGCCAAGGTGCCGCCCCGCCGGAAGGAGCCGCGTGCCAAGACGGTTCCCTCCGCCGCCGTGCAGGCGGACAAGGCCAAGCCGAGCACCCAGGTGGGCAGCATGCACTACCTGACCGTGCCGTACCGGGGCGACGTCCCCGCCGAGGACGACTGAGACCGGGGGGCGGGGCCGGGACGTCCAGGAGCGGAGCGGCACGTTCCACCCCGCCCTCCCGGACGCGCCGACCGGCGACGGAGTGCGCGTCCATGGCGGCCTCCGGGGGACTTCGTGAAGATCCCGGGGGCCGCCACGCGTTCAGATCGGCCAGTTTGCGGGGTATTAATGGGGTAGCGGACGACCTTCTCAGGCGCCACACTGATTTCGGGTCGGCCGTTGCGGTCGGCGAGCGCTGGTTCGGCCAGTCATGCCCCTGGGGAGGTCCTCATGGTGGGTGCACAGGTGCCGGAGACAATACTCGGGCCTCGGTGCGAGGCGCGCTCGGGCGCGTCCACCGAGGCGGACGACAAGCATGACCCTGCGAGGGCCGTCTGATGAGACAGGTCCTTCTCCTGAACGCGACGTACGAACCCCTCACCACGCTTCCCCTCCGGCGGGCGGTCTGCCTCGTGCTCAGGGAGAAGGCCGTGGTCGTGCACAACGACTCCTCGGGTGCGGTGCTGCATTCGGCGACGATGTCGATCGAGGTCCCCTCGGTGATCAGGCTCCGCCGGTACGTGCGCATCCCGTTCCGCACCCGGGTCCCCCTGACCCGCGCCGCGCTGATGCGGCGCGACAACTACCGCTGCGCCTACTGCGGCCGCCGCGCCGAGACCATCGACCACGTGCTGCCGCGCAGCCGGGGCGGCAAGCACGTGTGGGAGAACTGCGTGGCCTCCTGCATGGCGTGCAACCACCGCAAGGCCGATCGGCTTCTGGAGGAGCTCGGGTGGACGCTCAACGTCACGCCCGGTGTGCCACGCGGCGCCCACTGGAGGCTCATCGGCGTCATCCACGACGGTGATCCGCAGTGGGCGCCCTACGTCTCCGAGTCGGCGGCCTGACCCCGGGCTCGGCGGCCCGGCCCTCCGGCCGCGGCGCCGTATCCTGGGTGCGTGCCACGTTATGACTACCGCTGCCGCGCCTGCGGATCGACGTTCGAGGTGTCCCGGCCGATGAGCGAGGCGTCCGCGCCCGCGACCTGCCCGTCCGGGCACGACGACACGGTGAAGCTGCTGTCCACGGTGGCCGTCACCGGGACGGGACGGTCCTCCGCCCCCGCCCCGCGTCCGGCGGGGGGCGGCGGAGGCGGCTGCTGCGGCGGGGGCTGCTGCTCCTGAGCCCGGCCCCGCCGGGGCGCCCGCCGGAGAACAGCCGATGATCTTCGCTGCCGGGGGCGCGGTCGCCGCGCGCGGGCGCATACAGTGCCAACCATGAGCCGACCGCCGTATCCGTTCGCGCAGCGCCAGGACATCGTCGACGTTCTCCACGGCCACCGGGTCGCCGACCCCTACCGCTGGCTGGAGGAGCGCGGCGACGACACCGAGCGGTGGATGGCGGCGCAGGAGGAGCTGTTCCGCAAGGCCGTGGACGGGCTGCCCGGCCGCGACCGGCTGCGCCGCAGGCTCGGCGAGCTGCTGGGCGCGGGCAGCGTCGGCTCCCCGGTGTGGCGGGGCGAACGCCGCTTCTTCACCCGCCGCGCCGGCGGGCAGGAGCACCCCGTCCTCTACACGGTGGACCCGGACGGCACCGAGCGCGTGCTCGTCGATCCCATGGCGATCGACCCCGAGGGCACCACGACGCTGGACTCCTGGATCCCCGACAAGGAGGGGCGGCGCCTGGCGTACAAGGTGTCGCAGGGCGGCGACGAGGAGTCCCGGCTGTACGTCATCGACGTCGCGACCGGCGAGCACGTCGAGGGCCCGATCGACCGCACCCGGCACGCGTCGCTGTCCTGGCTGCCCGGCGGCGAGGCGTACTACTACGTGCGGCGCCTGCCCGCCGACGCCGTCCCCGCCGGGGAGGACCAGTACCACCGCCGCGTCTACCTGCACCGCGTCGGCACCGACCCGGACACCGACGACGTGCTGATCTTCGGTGACGGGCTGGACAAGACCAACTACTACAGCGTCGCCGTCAGCCGGGACGGCCGGTGGCTGACCGTCACCGCGGCCCAGGGCACCGCCCCGCGCAACGACCTGTGGCTCGCCGACCTGGCCTCCTCCCCCGCCGAGCGGCCCGAGCTGAAGCCCGTGCAGGTCGGGGTGGACGCCTCGACCTGGCTGCACGTCGGCCGCGACGGCCGCGCCTACGTGTTCACCGACCGCGACGCGCCCCGGTCGCGGCTGTGCGTCACCGACCCGGCCGATCCCGGCTACGAGACCTGGCGCGACCTGATCCCGCAGGACGACGAGGCGGTGCTGACCGACTACGCCGTCCTCGACGGGCCCGAGCCGGGCGGCCGGGCGGTCCTGCTGGCGGGCTGGACCCGCCACGCGATCAGCGAGATCACCGTGCACGATCTGGCCACCGGCGAGCGGATCGGCCGGGTCCCCACCCCCGGGCTCGGCTCGATCGGCGGCATCGTGGAGCGTCCGGAGGGCGGCCACGAGGCGTGGTTCGGCTACACCGACAACGTCACGCCGTCCACCGTGCTGCGCTACGACGCCCGCACCGGCGAGACCACGACATGGGCGACGGCGCCCGGCGCGGTGGACGTCCCGCCGATCGAGGCGCGGCAGGTGACCTACGAGTCCTACGACGGCACGCCGGTGCGGATGCTGGTGCTGGCCCGCCCGGGCGGCGGCGACGGGCCGCGGCCGACGATCCTCTACGGCTACGGCGGCTTCAACATCTCGCTCACCCCCGCCTATTCGGCGAGCATCCTGGCCTGGGTGGAGGCGGGCGGCGTGTACGCGATCGCCAACCTGCGCGGCGGCTCGGAGGAGGGCGAGCAGTGGCACCGCGCGGGCATGCGGGACCGCAAGCAGAACGTGTTCGACGACTTCCACGCCGCCGCCGAGCGCCTGATCGCCGACGGCGTGACCGCCCCGGACCGGCTGGCGATCTCCGGCGGCTCCAACGGCGGGCTGCTGGTGGGCGCGGCGCTCACCCAGCGCCCCGACCTGTACCGGGCCGTGCTGTGCTCGGCTCCGCTGCTGGACATGGTGCGCTACGAGCGGTTCGGCCTGGGCGAGACCTGGACCGACGAGTACGGTTCGGCCGCGGTCCCCGAGGAGCTGGAGTGGCTGCTGTCGTACTCGCCGTACCACCACGTGCGCGAGGGCACGGCGTACCCGGCGGTGCTGTTCACGGTGTTCGACAGCGACACCCGCGTGGACCCGCTGCACGCCCGCAAGATGTGCGCGGCGCTGCAGCACGCCACGTCCCGCGACTTCGCCGAGGCGCCGGTCCTGCTGCGCAACGAGACGCAGGTCGGGCATGCGGCCCGCTCGGTCAGCCGGTCGGTGGAGCTGATGACCGACACGCTGTCGTTCCTGGCCGCCCAGACCGGCCTGGCGCTGGACGGCGGGGCCTGACCCGGGTCGGGGCGGCCCCGAGGTGGCGGCGGGCGTTGACGGATGATCCAATAAGGGGATGAGTTCGTCGACGGCGCACGGCCGGGACGCCCGCGGGCGGCGGCCGCCCTCCCCGCTGGAACAGATCGCCGAGCTGCTCGCAGAGCCCGCTGACGTGCCCGCCGAGCCGTCCACGGGCTATCTCGACCTGCTCGGGCGGCGGGCCGGGCCGGCCCCGACGCTCGCCCAGCGGGTGATGCAGTCGACGTTTCTGCCGCGGATCTACGAGCGGGTGTGGCGGCCGGTCGGCTTCAACATCGCCAAGGGCTGGCCGTTCGGCCCCGACACCGCCGAGGAGCACGCCCTGGCCCGCGACTGGCTGGGGCTCGGGCAGCCCGGCGACGCCGGGCCCGCGGCGACGGTGCTGGACGTGGCGTGCGGGCCGGGCAACGTGACCCGCGCGCTGGCCGCCGGCGTCGCCGAGAACGGCCTGGTGGTGGGGCTGGACGCGTCCCGCACCATGCTGGCCGAGGCCGTCGCGCAGCCCACCCCGGCCCCCGGCCGCGCCGCGATCGGCTATGTGCGCGGCAACGCCGTCGATCTGCCGTTCCGGGACGGCTGCTTCGACGCCGTCTGCTGTTTCGGCGCCCTGTACCTGTTCGACGACCCGTGGGCGGCCCTGGACGCCATGACGCGCGTCCTCAAACCGGGCGGGCGCCTGGTCATCCTCACCTCGCGCCGCCCGGACCTGCCGCTGTCGCGGGCGGGCGGCGAGCTGGTCCGGGCGGTGGTGGGCATGCGGATGTTCGGGGACCGGGAGATCACGCGGGCGCTGATCGACCGGGGCCTCACCGGCATCCGGCAGCGCCGGTATCCGCTGATGCAGCTGGTGGGGGCGCGGCGGGCCGGCCCGGGCGCCGGATGACCGGGCCGCAGCCGTTCAGCGCAGGCGTTTCTCCAGGTAAATGTTGACGATCCCGCCGATCACCGCGCGCCGGGTCTCCGTCCAGCCGAAGCGCCGGTACAGGCGCAGCGCCGGCTCCTGCAGCTCGGTGGTGTCGGCGCGCAGCAGCCGGTAGCCGTACTCGGCGGCCCGCTGCTCCAGCGCCCGGACGACGGCCGACCCGTAGCCGCACCGCTGGACGTCCGGCCGCACCCGCAGCCGCACCATCTCGGCCGCGCCGCGGGCCACCACGGCCGGCGGCGGGCCCGCGGCGGGCGGGCGGTCGCGGGCGGCCGGGTCCGAAGTCGGAGGCCAAGCGGGCTT
>NZ_BAABDO010000037.1:0-50307 GCF_039539665.1 Actinomadura keratinilytica | reverse complement strand
GCACTCGGCGGCCTCCCACCCGCCAGCCGCGTCACCAACCTGTCGGGACAGAACACCTAGCGGAGGCGGCGCGGCCCCAGTTCGGGACGCGGGCCCACGGGGCGCTGCAGGCGCAGCGACGCGTGCCGCACCGACACCCCGGAAGAGTGCACGAGGACCGGGTCGAGCTCCAGGCGCGCCACCTCGGGGAGGTCGTCGGCCAGGCGCGCCACGCGCAGAAGAAGCTCCTCCAGGGCGCCCACGTCCACCGGGTCGGCGCCCCGGTGGCCCAGCAGCAGCGGAGCGGTGCGGATCGCCCGCACCATCTCGGCCGCGTCCACGTCCGACAGGGGCGCCAGGCGGTAGGCCCGGTCGTCCAGCAGCGCGGCGGTCTCGTCGGCCAGCCCGAACGACACGATCGCGCCGAACGAGGGGTCCTCCCTGGTGGAGATGCGCGTCCGCACGCCGCCGTGGTCCCCCGCCGCGACCGGCTCCCCCACCGTGACGCCGTAGCAGCGCAGCAGCTCGGCGGGGGCCTCCTCCGGGGCGTCCCCGGAGTCCAGCCACCGCTCCACCAGCCGGCGTGCGCCCTTGCGGTCGACGTCGGGCAGGTCGGGGATGCGCCCGGACGGCCGCCGCCGCCACTGCGCGTACCGGACCACGTAGGCCAGGGCGCGCACCGCGTCCTCCGGCGCCGGGTAGGACGGGATGGACCCCGCGGCCGCCGTCCCGTCGGGGCCGACGACGCGCAGCTCCTCGGGCATGCCCTTCATGCCCAGGTAGGTGGCGACGATCGGCTTGGGGCTGTCGGCCGCCAGCTTGAGGATGCGTTCGGGCACGTGCACGTCGTAGCCGCCGATGGTGGGCGGGGTGAACAGCGCCACCACCGCGTCGACCTCGTCGTCGTCGAGCGCGGCGGCCAGCGCCGCCTCGTACTCGGCGGCGCCCGCCCGCGGCCCCAGGTCGACGGGGGGACGCACCTCCAGCCCGAGGGCCATGGCCGCGTCCTGGGCCAGCAGCCGCAGCGAGTCGGAGTTGTCGATGATCGCGATGCGGTTCCCGGCGGGCAGCGGCTGGTAGGCCAGCAGCTGCGCCACGTCGAACAGCTCCGACAGGTCCTCGACCCTGATCACCCCGGCCTGCGCGAACAGCGCGCTGACCGCGTGGTCGGGCAGGCTGAGCGCCTGCGCCGCGTGGCCCAGCGGCACGCCCTGCGTGCTGCGTCCGCTCTTGACCGCCACGATGGGCTTGCGGCGGCCGAGCCGCCGCGCCAGCCGGGCGAACTTGCGCGGGTTGCCCAGCGACTCCAGGTACAGCAGGACGGCCTTGGTGGCCGGGTCCTCCTCCCAGTACTGCAGGAGGTCGTTGCCGGACACGTCGGCCCGGTTGCCCGCCGACACGAACGTGGACAGGCCGAGGCCGCGTTCGGCCGTCCGCTGCAGGATCGCGATGCCGAGGGCGCCCGACTGCGAGAAGAACCCCACGGGGCCGCGCCCCGGCATGGTGGGGGCCAGGGTCGCGTTCAGCCGCACGTCCGGGTCGGTGTTGGCGATGCCCAGGCAGTTGGGGCCGACCACGCGCATCCCGTAGGCGCGGGCCAGGCGCACCAGCTCCTCCTGGCGTTCGCGGCCCTCCGGGCCCGTCTCGCCGAACCCCGACGACACCACCACCAGGCCGTGCACGCCCTTGCCCGCGCACTGCTGGACGACCTCGTGCACGGCGTCGGCGCGCACCGCCACCACCGCCAGGTCCACCTCGTCGGGGATGTCGAGCACCGACGCGTACGCCCGCACCCCCGCCACCGCCGTCGCGGTCGGGTGGACGGGGTAGACGGGGCCGCTGAAGTCCCCGTACAGCAGGTTGCGCAGCACCGTGTGGCCGACGCTGTGCTCGGTGCGGCTCGCGCCGATCACCGCCACCGACCGGGGGAACAGCAGCCGCTGGATCGACCGCGACTCGGCCCGGTGCTCGCGCGCCGCCATGACCTCCACGGACGTCTCGGTGGGCTCCAGATCGAGCACCAGCTCGATCACGCCCTCCTCGAACCGCTGCTCGGCCCGGTATCCGGCCTCGCGGAACACCCTGGTCATCCGCCGGTTCTCGGGCAGCACGCTGGCCACGAACCGGCGCACGCCCCGCTCCCGCGCCGCCGCCGCGATGTGCTCCAGCAGCACCGCGCCGAGGCCCCGCCCCTGGTGGGCGTCCTCGACCAGGAACGCCACCTCCGCGGTGGTGCCCGGCTTGCCGCCGTCGGCCAGCCGGTCGTAGCGGACCACCGCCACCATCTCGGTGCCGATGGTGGCGATCAGCGCGACCCGGCGGTCGTAATCGACGGTGGTGAAGTGCGCGACCTCGCGGTCCGACAGCGTCGGCCGGGGCGAGAAGAACCGGTAGTAGATCGACTCGGGCGACAGCCGGGCGTAGAACGCGCGCAGCAGCGGGCCGTCCTCGGGCCGGATCGGACGCAGGTGCGCGGTTCCCCCGTCGGTCAGGACGACGTCCGCCTCCCAGTGGTCCGGATAACGCCCGGCATGCCGTTCGGTCACGTACCAGAGGGTAAGGCACGGTTGTCGGCGCGGCGGCGGCCGGTGAAAACGCCGTGTTCCCGGTTTCGCTGCGCGTTCGAGACCTAATCGGGGGTCAAGAACTGTTACGGTCGAGCACACGCCCTGTATGCCGCTCGCGCGGGCCGTGTTGATCGAGGTGATGACTCCATGACGCGCGTGGTCGTGGTCGGCGATCTGATGACAGACACCGTGGCACGTGCCGCCTACCCCTTGGCCAAGGGCAGCGACACGCCCGCCGCCGTGACGACGCACGGAGGCGGCTCGGGCGCCAACGTCGCCTCCTGGCTGGCCCTTGAGGGCGTCGAGGTGGCGTTCGTGGGCCGTCGCGGCTCCGACATCGCGGGCCGGAACCGGGACATGGAGCTGATGGGGTACGGCGTCGACGCCCGCCTGGTCATGGACTCCGAACGTCCCACCGGCACCTGCGTGGTGCTCGTCACCCACAAGGGCGACCGCACCATGCTGTCGGACCCGGGCGCCAACGCGGCGCTGCTGCCCGAGGACGTCGAACGCTGCCGGGACCTGTTCACCCAGGGCGCCCACCTGCACCTGTCCGGCTACTCACTGATCAACGAGGGCTCCCGCAAGGCCGCCACGCGCGCCCTCGAACTGGCCGCCCAGGCGCAGATGTCGATCTCGGTGGACGGCGGCTCCTCCTCCCCGCTCAAGCGCATGGGCGCCGAGCCGTTCCTGGAGTGGACGCAGGGGGCCCGCCTGCTCGTGGTGGACGAACGCGAGGCCGAGGTGCTGACCGGCCGCGACAAGCCCGACGCGGCCGCCAAGGTGCTCACCGCCTGGTACCCGCAGGTCGTGATCAAGCTGGGTGCCGAGGGCGCCCTCTGGTACACCAACGGCCGCCCCGAACCGGTCACCGTCGCCGCCGAACCCATCGACAAGATCGTCGACGGCACCGGTGCGGGCGACGCGTTCATCGCCGGCTTCCTCCCCGCCTGGCTGGACGGCAAGCCCCCGGCCGAGGCCCTGTCCGCCGGCTGCCGCCTGGCCGCCCAGGCCCTCCAGCACCTGGGCGCCCGCCCGACGCTCGACGTGGTGGACAACCAGATCAAGTAACCCGCCGTTGGCCACACGGCCCCCGGCCGGACCAGCAGCCCGCAGCACCGCCCCAACACACCCGGACCGGGGGCCGCCCGCAACACCGGAAGGGCGGCAAGGCGCCCCGTAAAAGCCCCGGTCACCCCGTCCCCATCCCGGCACGCCGCCCCGGGCCCCTGGCCCCCAACGGGAGCACAGCGCCCGCCACGCCTGACCACACGTGCCACAGATTGGCAGGCGATCGCATGTCCCGGTGGAAGAGGCCGGGCGCACCGGTGCGGCACCACCACAGACAACCGGACAAGCGCCGACAACCAGGCGGTTTCGCAACCTAGTAGGCCCAACCGAGCGCGCCAGCGCAGAACGGCCGGGCGGATCCCAAGCGGTCGAACGCCGGCAGACCCAGTAGAGGCAACGCGCAAGCCAGCGCAACCACCGCAGACGAGCGGCAGGCCCGGACAGCCGAGCATGTCAGCACGGCGCCACCGCCACCGGCCACGCCACAGACGGCCGGACGGCCGACAGGCCAGTGAGAGCAACCGAGCGCGCCGCCGCACACCACCACGAACAACCAGTCGACGCGGACAGCCAGACGCTCCCAGGACCCAACCGAACCAACCACGCAGGCCAGCGCAACACCACCATGATCAGCCGGGCGACCACAGGCAGCCGAGCGCGCGAGCGCCACACGACCACAAAGGGCCAGGTGGCCGCGGACAGCCAGGCCATGAAGGGACCAGTGACACCAATCGGACACACCAGCACGCCCCCTTCATTCATACGGCCGGGAGGCCGCAGACAGGCGGGCGCACGAGCGGCCGGAGACTCAAGACACCCGTAGAGCAGCGCGCGAACCAGCGCGACCACCGCAGCGACACCCGCGAGTGGCCGGGCCGCCACCAGGCCCGGTGCGAGCGACCGAGCGGGTCCGCGGCAGCACCATAGACCGCCGGGCGGCTTGCGAAGCCAGGCGGTCAGGAGCGGCGCCGGCACAGGCGACCGGCCGTCCGCGATCACAAGGCTCAGTGGGCCTGGCCGGGCGTTCCAGCGACCACCGCAATCGGCGAGCAGGCAGGCGATCCCGAGGCTCGGGTGGAGTGACCGGGTGTGCCGGTACGGCGGCGCGCGTCAGGGGGTCCGGTAGGTGCGGCCGTCTTCCTGGACGGCCGTCCAGAGGCGGTTGAGCGGATGTTCGCTCGCGTACCGCATGAGGTCGGCCCGGTGGACGAACGCGCCGGTCATGATCTCCACGCGGGGCTCCCGGTCGTCGCGCAGGTCGAGGGAGCGCAGCGGGACGCCGCCGGCGTCGCTGTCGGCGGCCATCCGGCGGCCGATGGACGGTGTGACGATCATGCAGCCGCGGACGAACCCGGAGCGCAGCAGCGACAGCCCGTAGTGGACGTCGTCGATGTCGGCCACCACGTCGAGGCGGTCGCGGAAGCCGGGCCCGTACCAGCTGCTCAGATAGTCGGCGACCAGCCCGGCCGGGGGCACCACGAGCGGCAGCTCGGCCAGTGCGGTGGTGCCGACCGCGTCGCCGGGCAGTTCGCCCTCGGTGAGGTTGGTCAACAGCATGGGACGGCCGCGGGCGAACTCGACCACCTCGTAGTCGGCGAGGCGGCGGTCGTCCCCGGACCTGCTGACGATGCTGCCGCACATGAGGTCGACCTGCCGCGCCTCCAGGCGGCTCCACAGGTCCCGGGTGCGCACGTGGACGACCTTGAACTCCACCTCTTGGCGGCGGAGCTGCTCGGCGACCCGGTCCCAGGCCCGGGAGATGATCGGCAGGGTGAACTCGGTGGTGCCGACGGTCAGCATCCGGCCCAGGCGCCGCCGGCTGCGCTGGATGGACTCCTGCCACCGCGTCAGGGTGCTGCGGGCCAGCCGGACCGCGGCCTCCCCCGTCTCGGTGAACAGGAAGTCCTTGCCGCGCCCCTGCCGGATGGTCAGCACCTCGCCGCACAGCGCCTGGCAGTTGCGGTTGAGCGTGTTGAGCTGTTTCTGGACGCTGGACTGCTCGCGGCCAAGGGCCCGTGCGGCGCGCAGGGCCGAGCCGGTCTCGTACACCGTGATCAGCGTCCGGAGCTGGTCGAACGTGGTGTCCAGCAGGGCGGGCGGGCAGTCCAGCAACTCGTCGAGGGCCCGCTGGGCGGTCACGTGCGCATGGGTCGAAGCAGCCACGGACACGGACGTTACTAGCTTTCCGCCCCGGTTCGCTGGAAATGGCCGCCCGCCGGCTTGCAGCAGAAATGCCATTATCGCCCGCCGAACTGATCATGAAATGTTCTCGGATTCATCCCGATCGTTTACCGATCATGAAAATCCTCCGTTCCGCTTCTCCGGCGGTCCCGCCCCCGACCTGCCGCGATGCCGCCGTCCTCCGGCCGGGGCCGATCTCGATCTTCATCGCGGCAGGCCGATGCGAGCGCTGCCGCGGGCGCGACGGTTCCCGGTGCTCCGTCAATGCGGCGTTCCGCGGCATGCCGCAGAGAAGACGCTCCGGCATCGCATCGAGAACGGACCGGAGCATTTCCGGGCCGCCGATAAACGGCACGGCGAGGCCGGTGCGGCCCGCGCGCCGGCGGACGCAGCGACCACCGCTCCGGCGCGGGCCGCAGCGGGCGGCGCCGTGCGGTGCGGGCCCGGGGTTCATGACGTGACGGCCAGGGTGAGGGGGAGGACGCCGGGGGCTCCGGCGCGGCGGAGGAGGCGGGCGGCCACGGTGACGGTCCAGCCGGTTTCGATGCGGTCGTCGACGAGGAGGATCGGGCCGTCGGTGCCCCGGACGGCGGCGGCCGTGTCGTCGGGCAGGGCGAGGGCGTGCCAGACCGAGCGCAGCCGCTGGGCGCTGTTGTGGCGGCGGGGCACCGGGTCGCCCACGGGCGTGATCTCGCCCAGGTAGGGCAGGCGGCCGGTGCGGGCGATGCGTTCGGCGAGGGTGCGGACCAGGCGGGGGCGGGTGCGGGATCCGATCGAGACGACGGCGGCGGGGCGCCGGGGCCAGTCCCAGGCGGCCAGCACCTTGACCACGGCGTCGAACATCTCGGCGGGGACGTCGGTGTCGGGGGCGCCGTCGGCCAGCAGCTCGCGCAGGCGGTTGCCCCAGCCGATGTCGGTGAGCCGGCCCAGCGCGCGGCCCTCCTCGGCGGCGTCGCCGGCGGCGATGCGGCCGGCGACGCCGAGGTCGTCCTTGACGCCGGTGGGCCACATCCGGCGGGGCGGCACGGCGACGCCGGGGCGGCGCAGCAGGTCGCGGGCGCGGGCGGCGGCCTCGGCGCTGACGTCGGCGGGCCAGTGGCGGCCGGTGCAGTTGTCGCAGCGGCCGCAGGGGGCGGCGGCGGGGTCGTCCAGTTGGCGGCGCAGGAACTCCTCGCGGCAGCCGTCGGTGGCGATGTACTCCAGCATGGCGCGCTGCTCGCGGGCGCGTTCGGCGGCGACGCGTTCGTAGCGGGCGCGGTCGTAGGACCATGGCCGGCCCGTGGCCACCCAGCCGCCTTTGACCCGCTGCACGGCCCCGTCCACGTCCAGGACCTTGAGCATCATCTCCAGGCGGCTGCGGCCCAGGTCGACGCGGGGCTCCAGGGCGCTCGTCGACAGCGGGCGCCCGGCCGCGGCGAGCGCGTCGAGGGTGGCGCGCACCACCGGTTCGGGCGGAAACGCCAGGCCGGCGAAGTAGGCCCAGATGTCGCGGTCCTCGGCGCCGGGCAGCAGGATCACCTCGGCGCGGTCGACGCGCCGGCCGGCCCGCCCGATCTGCTGGTAGTAGGCCACCGGGGACTGGGGGGCGCCCAGGTGCACGATGAAGCCGAGGTCGGGTTTGTCGAACCCCATGCCGAGCGCGCTGGTGGCCACGAGGGCTTTGAGCTTGTTGTCGAGCAGGTCGCGTTCGGCGCGCAGGCGGTCGTCGGGATCGGTCTGCCCGGAGTAGGCGGCGACCTCGTGGCCGCGGTCGCGCAGGAAGCCGGCGACCTCCTGCGCGGCGGCCACGGTCAGCGTGTAGACGATGCCGGAGCCGGGCAGCCGGTCGAGGTGCTCGGCCAGCCAGGCGACGCGCTGCTCGGTGCTCGGCAGCCGGACCACGGCCAGCCGCAGGGATTCGCGCGCCAGCGGCCCGCGCAGCACCAGCGCCTGGCCGTCGGCCGGGTCGACGAGCTGTTCGGCGACGTCCTGGGTGACGCGGGCGTTGGCGGTGGCGGTGGTGGCCAGGACGGGGATCCCGGCGGGCAGGTCGGCGAGGAGGGTGCGCAGGCGGCGGTAGTCGGGGCGGAAGTCGTGCCCCCAGTCGGAGACGCAGTGCGCCTCGTCCACGACGACCAGGCCCGCCTCGGTGGCCAGGCGGGGCATGACCAGGTCGCGGAAGTCGGGGTTGCCGAGCCGCTCGGGGCTGACCAGCAGCACGTCGACCGCGCCCGCGGCGACCTCGGCGAAGATCTGGTCCCAGTCGGCGGTGTTGGCCGAGTTGATGGTGCGGGCGCGGATGCCCGCGGCGGCGGCCGCGTCGATCTGGTTGCGCATCAGCGCCAGCAGGGGCGACACGATCACCGTGGGGCCGGCGCCGCGGTCGCGCAGCAGCCGGGTCGCCACGAAGTAGACCGCGGACTTGCCCCAGCCGGTGCGCTGCACGACGAGGGCCCTCCGCCGCCCGGCCACCAGGGCGTGGATGGCGGTCCACTGGTCGTCGCGCAGCCGGGCGCCGTCGCCGGCGAGGGCGCGCAGGCACCGCTCGGCCTCGTCGCGGAGTGTCTGCGCCGTCTCTGCTGTGGTCATGACTCCTTGCTATCAGCGGGCCGCGACACCGAGCACCAGAATCGCGTTCTGTGGACAACTCCCGGGGAGTGCGGAGGCACGGGCACGCGCCCGCCCCGGGTACCCTGCCGAAACGAATCGGCGACGGCGGGAGGATTCGGGCGGGCATGGCGGATATCAGGGAGCGGCTGCGGCGCACGTGGTACGCCCTGATGGACGGGACGCCCGCCGAGCCGCCCGAGGACGAGCCAGCCGAGGTCGTCGACGCCCGCGCCATCGACCTGGTACTGCGCGTGGGCGAGCTGCTGGTGGCCAGCGGCGAGTCCACCGAGCGGGTCAACGAGGCCATGCTGAGCCTGGCCGTGGCCTACGAGCTGCCGCGCGTGGAGGTCCAGGTGACCTTCACGAGCCTGATGGTGTCGGCGCATCCCGGGGCCGGCGCCCCGCCGGTCACCGGCGCGCGCGCCATCCGGCGGCGCACCCCCGCGTTCTGGCGGCTCACCGCGTTGCACTCCCTGGTCCAGGACGCCTCGATCGGCATGCTGGAGCTGGAGGAGGCGCACCGGCGGCTGCGGGAGATCAAGCGGGGCCGCGGCCCCTATCCCCCGTGGCTGATCGTGGTGTCGCTGGGGCTGATCGCCGCTTCGGCCAGCGTGCTGGTGGGCGGCGGGCCGCTGGTGGCCGGGACGGCGTTCGTCGCCACGCTGCTGGGGGACCGCGCCGCCGCCGCTCTGGCCCGCCGCGGTGTCGCCGAGTTCTTCCAGCTCGCCGTGGCCGCCGCCATCGGCGCGACGGCCGCGGCCATGGTGGTGGCGTGGGCGGGCAACCCGGCCCGTGCGTCCACCATCGTCACCGGGGCGATCCTGGCGCTGCTGCCGGGGCGTCCCCTGGTGGCCAGCATCCAGGACGGCATCACCGGCGACCTGGTCAGCGCCGGCGCCCGCCTGCTGGAGGTGTTCTTCATCGTCGCGGCGATCGTGTCCGGGCTGGGCGTCGTCGTCTACGCGGCGGTCAAGCTGGACGTGCCGATCGACGTGGCGCACCTGCCGGACTCCCCCGCCCTGCTGCAGCCGGTGTCGGTGCTGGCGGCCGGGGCGGTGTCGCTCACGTTCGCGTTGTCGCTGGCCGCGCCGCGCCAGGTGCTTCCCGCGGCGGCCCTGGGCGGGTCGCTGATCTGGATCCTGTACGTGCTGCTGCTGAAGCTGGAGGTGACGTCCGTCCTGGCGTCGGCCGTCTCCGCCGTCGTCGTCGGCATGCTGGGGAGCCTGCTGGCGCGCCGGCACCAGGCCCCTGCGCTGCCCTACATCGTCCCGGTGATCGGCCCCCTGCTCCCGGGGACGCTGCTGTACCGGGGCATGGTCGAGCTCAACACGGGCTCTCCGCAGACGGGCATGCTGAGCCTGATCGGGGCGCTGTCCACGGCACTGGCGCTCGGCGCCGGGGTCAACCTGGGCAGGGAGCTCGTGCGCGCCTTCCAGCGCGTCGGCCTGGGCGCCTCCGGCCGGTGGGCCCGCCCCGCGGCCCGCCGCACCCGCGGCTACTGAGCCCTCCGGGCCGCTCGCTCCGGGCGGGCCCGCGGGCGGCGCCCGGGACCGTGGCCGCGGTCACCCGATGCCGTCGCCCGAAGAATGTCGGTGGCGGCGGTTACGTTCGCGGCATGTACCGACAGGGAGACATCCTGATCTTGCCGGTGGCGGAGGACGCGGTCCCGCAGGAGGTGCGCGACCTGCCGCCCGCGCCGCGCGACGCCCGGGGACGCATGGTGCTCGCGCTGGGCGAGGCGACCGGGCACGCGCACGCCGTGAAGGCGCCCGGGGCGCTGCTGCGCTCGCCCGACCCGCTGACCCCCGACCACCTGCACCTTCCGCACGGGGGCCGCCTGGAGCACGAGGAGCATGCGCCGATCTCCCTGCCCAAGGGCTGGTACCGGGTGATCCGCCAGCGCGAGTACGTGCCCGGCGCGGTGCGGGTGGTGGCCGACTGATGACGGCCGCCGCCGCGAAGACCACCGACTGGGCGTCCGTCGCGTTCGCCACGGGGCCGGCGGACCGCGCCCGCGCGGAGGCGGGCATCGCCGATGCCTACACCGGCGCGGGGCTCGCCGCCCCCGAACGGGTCGTCTGGCTCCCCTCGCCCGCCCACGGCACGGTCGCGGCGGCTCTGCTCGCCGGGCACACCCTGGACGCCCCGGAGCTCGGCGACCTGGTCGAGCCCGTCCGGGCCGCGCTCGGCGACGCCGACCCGGGGGCCGGTGTGCGCGACGCCGTACGGACGCGGCCGTGGGAGTCCGCCCGGACCGCCGCCTGCGCCGTCCTCGGGCCGCAGCGGTGGCCGCAGGTCTGGGCGCAGACGGGAGGGCCGCTGTGGGACCAGGTCAACTCCCTGGTCACGCGCATGCGGCACGCGATCGGCGCCGTGGGCGGCGACGCGCACGAGGCGCTGCTGCGCGCGGCCACCCTGGACGCGGTGCTGGGCCAGCACGACGCGCCGTGGCTGGCGACGTTCGACTCCCTGGGGATGCTGGACGGCCCGTTGTCCGGGCTGGCCGAGGTGGCGCGGCACGCGGGCTGGTGGTGGCCGTACGAACGCCTGGTGGTCGCCACCGAGCGGCCGACGGAGCTGCACCGCGACGAGCCGGGGCGGCTGCACCGGGGGGACGGGCCGGCGCTGGCCTACGAGAGCGGCCTCGCCCTGTACGCCTGGCGGGGCATGCCGGTGCCGGCCGACTTCATCGAGTCCCTGGCCGATCTGGACCACCGGCGCATCCTGCAGGAGGAGAACGCCGAGCTGCGCCGGGTGATGCTGGAGGTCTTCGGCTACGACCGCTACCTGGCCGAGAGCGGCGCCGAGCCCGTGCACCGCGACGAGACCGGGGTGCTGTGGCGCATCGACCTGCCCGGCGACGAGCCGGTGGTGATGGTCGAGGTGGTGAACTCCACCCCCGAGCCGGACGGGTCGTTCCGCACCTACTACCTGCGCGTCCCGCCCCACGTCAGGACGGCCCGCGAAGGCGTCGCCTGGACCTTCGGCCTGGACGAGGCCGACTACAGGCCCGAACGGGAGACCTGACCCGGGGCGGGCGGCCGCCCGCCCCGGGCCGCCCGGGCTCCGGCGGGGGCCGGCACGGCGGGCCGGGGCCCGTTGGTGGCACTTCCCCTGCGACCAACGGCCCCGGCCCGCCCCACTCGGGCGACGGGGCCCTGAGCGTTGGCGTGCGAGCGACGCTTCCGGGGCCTCAGTAGGAGGCGAGGGTGCCGGTGAGGATGTGCCGGGTGTGTTCGGGCAGGGACGCCTCGGTGACCAGCGTGTTGAAGGCGTGCCAGTGGCGTTCGATCTGGGCGGGGCTGGACGGGTAGCACGCCCCTTGGGACCGGTCGAGGTAGACCAGGTCGGGCAGGCTGTGCTGGTGGAAGCGGACCAGGGTGAACGGCTGGTCGCCCAGGTGGCCCGTCGCGGTGTGCGGCGCGACCTGCACGGTGACGTTCGGCCGCTGGGCGACTTCGAGGATGTGCTGGATCTGCGCACGCATCGTCGCCGTGCCGCCGACCGGACGCCACAGCACCGCCTCGTCCAGCACCACCCACAGGTTGACCGGCCGCGGCCGCATCCGCAGGATGCGCTGGCGGCGCAGGCGCAGTCCGACGCGCCGGCGCAGCTCGTCCCCGGTGGCGGCGGAGTGGTGCCGGGCGATGTCCGCGCGGGCGTACTCGGGTGTCTGCAGCAGCGCCGGCACGGTGGTGGGCTCGAAGCTGCGGATGAGCCAGGCGGACTGCTCGGCCGACAGGTAGAGGCGCTCCCGGGCGGGTACGAGGTCGCGCTCGTCGTCCCACCAGCCGCGGGCGTGGGACTGCTCGACCAGGGCCAGCGCGGTGGCGTGCTCGGCCTTGTCGTGGATGCCGTAGAGGGTGAGCAGGGCGACGACGTCGCGGTCCTTGAAGCCCGTGCGGCCGCGTTCCATGCGGCTGAGCTTCGCGGTGGACGCGCCGATCGCCCTGGCCGCCTGTCCGCGGGTCAGACCGCACTCCTCGCGCAGGGCGCGCAGGCGCCTGCCGAGCAGCAGCCGCGCGACGAGCGGACCGCTGGACGCGGACGCGGCGGGCTTGTCGGTGAACGCTTCGCTGCGGGCGGCGGCGATCAAGGCGGCTCCTCGTGTGGACGGCCACGGACGAACCAACACCGGCTTCACACGGTAACGCCCGACCTGTGCGCAAGCGTTTCTTCCCGCCCGACGGCGTTACGCGGCCGCCCTGCCCCGACCGGGCACGGGACGCCCTGAAACACGCCCTGAGGTGCGGAAATGCCTCGTCCGGCCAGTGTCGCCTTATGAAAAGACCGAGCAGGCCGTTTGTGGGCATCCACAAGAAGGCGCGGGCGGCCTAGGGTTTGCGGGCCACTCCGCACACGGTGGGATGGTCGACCGCTTCGAGCGGTCGCACCTCCGGCCGCCACCGCGAACACGGCACGATGCCGGGTTCGACGGGCTCCAGGCCCTCGAAATAGCGGTGGACGAACGCGGGCCTCCGCAGCCGGTACGGGACCGCCCCCGTGGCGTCGTAACCGCTCTGCGCCTCGTTCATGGACGCCTCGGTGTCGGTGGAGTCGTACAGGGCCAGATGGCTGCCGGGGGCGAGCGCGTCCTTGAGGCGGGCGACGACCGACTGCGCCTCCTCGTCGTCGACGATGTGGCCCATGACGCCCATGAGCATGAGCGCGACCGGACGGGAGAAGTCCAGGACGGTCCGCACCCGGTCGAGGAGCCCGTCGGGGTCGCGCAGGTCGGCTTCGATGTAGTGGGTGGCGCCCTCGGGGGTGCCGGCGAGCAGGGCGCGCACGTGCGCCAGGACCAGCGGGTCGTTGTCGACGTAGACGACGTGCGCGTCGGGGGCGATCCGCTGGGCGACCTCATGGGTGTTGTCGACGGTGGGCAGGCCGGCGCCGATGTCGAGGAACTGGCGGACGCCGACCTCCCCGGCCAGGCGGCCGACGGCGCGGGCCAGGAACAGCCGGCTGGTGCGGGCCAGCTCGACGATCTGCGGGTAGACCTCCGCGTACGCGTCGCCGGCGCGGCGGTCCACCTCGTAGTTGTCGGTGCCGCCGAGCCAGTAGTTCCAGACGCGGGCCGATTGCGGCACCGAGCGGTCGACCTTGGGGCCGAGGGCGTCGTCGGAGGTCACGGCCGTCCTTTCGTCCACGGGCAGGGCGTGGCGGCCTACCACCGTAGACGCGCGGCCGCGCCCGTCCCGCGGAATCCGTTATTCGGACGGACCGGGATGCCGTGTCCTCATCTCGCATGCTGGGACAGCGGGATGCGTTCCAGGACTCCACCGGCGAAGACGTCGTACAGGCCGAGCGGCTCGAGGTGCACGTAGCCGATGTGGCAGTCGCAGACGTCCAGCGGGCAGGGACGCGGCCGGAGGGCGGCGCGGAAGGTGCCGTCGTAGAGGTTGCCCAGCACGGCGGGGACGAAGTGGCAGCGCCGTACGGTTCCGTCGCCGTCCACGGAGATGACGCTGTGGCCCGTGCGGCAGGGCAGGCCGCGGCTGCGGTGGGGGTGGCGGCTGTAGGAGAACAGGGGGTCGATGTCCGTCCACGCGGCGGCCTCGTCGTCGGTGTAGGAGCGCCCTTCGGCGGCGTTAACCCACAGGTAGACGTGGGCGGGCAGGTCGGCGCGCAGGCGCCGGGCGGCGTCCAGGTGTTCGGGCAGGCCGACGATGCCGACGCTGAACCGCACGCCCCGCCGGAGCAGTTCGCCGCACCGTTCGAGGAACCGCTCGTAGGGCACCTGCCCGGGGTGGTAGGTGCTCCACAGCGCCAGCCGGGACGGGTCGGCGTCGGCGGTCCAGCCGAGGCGGTGGCTGAGGTTGGTCTGGATGGCGGCGCGTTCGACGTGCGGCATGTGGCTGAGCTCGACGAGCGCCCGCCGATACCAGGACCGCACCAGCCCCTCCCCCCAGGGGGTGAACAGCACCGAGACGGGGTGGGTCTGCCGGGAGACCCATGTCACGAAGCGTTCCAGTGCGGCGCGGTCGGCGCGCAGTTGCTCGGGGGTGTCGCGGCGTTTGGCGAACGGGCAGTACGGGCAGTCGTAGTCGCAGCTCGCCAGCGGGCCGCGGTACAGGATCGTCAGGTGGTCCCCTGACGGGGCGTGGTGCCGGGGCGGTGGTGTGGGCGTGTGCGGCATCAGCGGATCTCGTAGGTGTCCATGAGGGCGCGCACCCGGGTGGAGAACAGCGCCGGTCCGATGGTGTCGGAGTGGGCGAGCCCTTCGGGGGTGAGCCGCAGGAGGCCGGGGGTCTCCTCCACCCACCCCCTGTCCAGGAAGGGGGTCAGTTCGGGGGCGAAGTCGGTGACGGGATCGCCGCCGAAGCGCGCGCGGTAGGCGGCGCGGTCGAGGCCGGACGCCTGGAGCAGCGACTGGATGAGGTGGCGCCTGCGCCGTTCGTCGTCGTCCATCTCGAAGCCGACGCGCGCGGTGCCGAAGTCGTCCTCGCGGACGTAGTCGTCGATGATGGCGCGCACGGCACGGACGTCGACGGCGTACTCGAACGAGTAGTGCAGGTCTGCGGTGTAGGAGCGGGCGCCGCATCCCAGGCCGACCATGCCGTCGGTCTGGCAGCAGTACCGGGTGTCGTGCGCGGCCAGGCCGCGCAGCCGGAACATGCGCATCGACACCTGCTCGTAGCCGTTGGCCAGCAGGTGGTCGCGGCCGATGCGGTAGAGGGTGAGCCGCTGGTCGTCCCAGGCGCGGGCGTCGTCCGCCCGGTCGGCGCGGCGGCCCAGCCCCGTCAGCGGCCGCACGTACAGCGGGTACAGGTAGATCTCCTCGGGGCGCCAGGCCAGCGCCGCGTCCAGGGACAGCAGCCACGAGGACGGGGTCTGCCCGTCGATGCCGTAGATGAGGTCGATGTTGAGGGTCGGGAAGCCCGCGGCGCGGATTCGGCCGAGGGCGGCCTCGACGTCGGCGCGCCGCTGCGGCCTCACGGCGGCGCGCGTTTCGGCCTCTACGAAGCTCTGAACGCCGATCGAGACGCGCGTGGCGCCGCGGTCGGCCAGGACGGCGAGGCGGTCGGCGGTGGCGGTCGCCGGGGACGTCTCGACGGCCAGCGGTACGGCGTCCAGGTCGGCGAAGCGGGCGGCGATGTCGCACAGCCGGTCCAGTTCGGCGGCCGTGAGGTAGGTGGGGGTGCCGCCGCCGAACGCGGCGACCTCGAACGTCGCCTCGCCCAGGGCGTCGCGCACGGCGGCGGCCTGCCGGTCGAGCGCGTCCAGGTAGGCGCCGGTGAGCTCCTCGGGCGCGCCGGTGCGGGTGAACAGGTTGCAGAAGCCGCAGCGCATCTCGCAGAACGGCACGTGCAGGTAGAGGAACAGCGCGTCGCGCCGCTCCTTGGCCCACACCTCGCGCAGGGGCCGGGCGGGCAGGCGGCGGTAGGCGGTCTTGTGGGGGTAGGCGTAGACGTAGCCCTGGTACGGGCCGGCGGTTGCGGTGGTCACGACAGGACGAACTCCCCGTACGGAACGGTCCAGACGACCTCGTGGCCGATCCGGTGGCCGACGTGGCCGTCCTCGCCGTAGGCGGTGCCGTGGTCGGAGCAGACGATCACGAAGCAGGGGCGGCGCATGAGGTCGAACAGGCGGCCCAGGTGGCGGTCGACGTGGCGCAGCGCGGCGGCGTGGCTGTCGCGGGTGTCGCCATCGTCGCGGATGGCGCCGTCGAGGTAGAACCAGTTCGGCTGGTGCAGCGCCGCCACGTTGAGCAGCAGGAACAGCCGCCGGTCGGCGGGCAGGCGCGCCATCGTCTCGGCCACCCGGTCGATCTGGTGGCTCAGGGAGTCGGGGTCGGTGACGCCGAACTCCGGCTCCCAGTGGCTCTCGGCGAACAGGCCCGGCAGGACCGACCCCAGCGGCGTGCGCTTGTTGAAGAACCCGACGCCGCCGACGCAGACGGTGTGGTAGCCGGCCCGGGCGAGCCCCGTGGGCAGGTCGGGCGCGTCGAACACCCAGGTGGTGTCGGCGGTGGTCTCGCTGCCGGGGAACCGCGACGCGAACAGCCGCGGATGCGGGCCGGGTCGCGCCGGGGTCGGCAGGAACCCGGCGAGCATGGCGGCGTGCGCGGCGTAGGTGAAGCTGCCGGGGGTGTGCCGCCGTTCCCAGCGGCCGCCCGGCAGCAGGCCGGTGAGCGTGGGGGTCTCCCCCGCCTCCGCCAGCTCGGCGGCGACGTCGTAGCGCAGCGTGTCCAGCGTCACCAGCAGCAGGTCATGGGTGCCGATGATCTTGTTCATGTCGTGCACGCGCCCACCTCCGCGTACGCCGGCGCGGCGGAGAACCGGGCGAGGGCGGCGCGGACCTGCGCGGTGTAGGTGTCGAGCCCCTCGGCCCAGGTGCCGGGCAGCCCGGTCAGGCCGGGCAGCAGGTCGCCGAAGGCGTTGACCTCCGCGACCGCGAACCTCCGCCGGTCGGCGCCGACGAGCAGGTCGACGCCGACCATGAGGCTGCCGGGGAAGCACGCCGCGGTGCGCGCGCACACGTCGAGCGCCCGCGCCCAGCCGTCCTCCCCCAGCGCGCGCCGCACCGCCGCCAGGTCTCCGCGCGCACCGCCCAGGTGCAGGTTGGTCATGGGGTACCGGCTCGTGCGCACCACGGCGTGGGTCGGCTCCCCCGCGATGACCACGACGCGCAGGTCGAACACACGGCCGTCCACGGCGGCCTTGGGGAACCAGCGCTCCACGTGCAGCCCGTCCGGGGCCAGCGCGTCGATCAGGTGGGCGACGTCCGGCTCGGTGTTGTACGTGCGGACGCGCAGGGAGTTGACGTACCCGGTCGCCGTCCGCGCCGCCGAGGTGACCGCCTTGATCCGGCCGCCGGGAGCGGTCTGCAGCGCGACCACGCCGGAGGCCGACGAGCCGTGCGCGGGCTTGACGAACACGCGGCGCATCCCCGCCTCGGCCATGCGGTCGCGCAGCTGCGCGTAGCTCCCGACGGAGGGAAGGGCCTCCGGGACGGGCACGCCCGCGGCCTGAAGGCGGGCATGGCACCGCCTCTTGTCGCACATGACGGCGACGTCGTCCACGTCGCCGACGAGCCGCGCCCCCGCCCGCCGCGTGTCCGCGGCGATGCGCGACAGGGCGTCGGTGAACGTCCGGTACCAGCGGACGCCGCCGCCCACGCGCGCGGGATCGCCCGGCCCGCGCAGCAGGGCGTCGGCCCGCGCGTCCTCCCCCGGCGAGTCGATCCGCACCAGCACGTTCCCGTCGTCGTCCGCGCGCACCGACGCGGACCCGCCGGTCAGCACGTCCGTCCAGGGCACGACGTGCGGTTCCGGCAGGCCGCAGGCGCGGCATGCGGCGGCGAACAGGTCGGCCCGCCGGTCGCCCGGCGTGGCGATCAATGTGAACGATGTCATCATCACTCCGCGACCTGGGCGAACACGGGGCCGGTCCGTTGCGGGCCGGCGGTCATTCGGACACCGCGACGTAGGGCCAGTCCGGCCCGCTCTTCTGCTCGTCGAGGTCCAGCTCGACGCCGGGCAGGGCCTGCCGCAGCCGCTCCATCATCGGCCTGCTGAGGAAGTGGTGGTGCAGGTCGAGGTGGCTCAGGTGGGTGAGCGGCTGCCCGGCCAGCAGCGCCTCCGCCCCCGCGTCGGTCAGCGTGCCCAGGGCCAGGCTGAGCGACTCCAGCCGCGCGACGACCGGGGCGCCCGCCAACGCCTCCGCGATCTGGTCGGCGCGCTCGGCGTCCTCCAGGCCGAGACGGCGCAGCGCCGGGAAGCGCTCGCCGCTCAGGATCGGCGCCAGGTCGGCCACGGTGGTGTCGCCGCCGTAATACTCGACGCCCAGCCACAGGTCCAGGTGCTCCAGGTTGGGCAGGTCGCAGGCGCACAGGTTGCGCACGGCCTCGCCGGGCAGGCCGCCGGACTCCAACCGCAGCCGCCGCAGGTGCTCGCTGGCGAACGGCCGCACCCGCACCCCGGCGCCGCGCGTCTCCAGGGTCTCCAGGCGGGGGAACGCCTCGACCACCCGGGTGATGTCGCCCCGGTCGATCCAGGAGATCTCGCTCTCCTCGTACACGATGTCGCCGACGAACAGGTGACGCAGCGCGGGCAGCCGGTCGGCGGCGTCGACCAGCAGCTGGATCGCGTCGCAGCTGTCGTCCCAGCCGGTGACCAGGTGGGTCAGCCGGGTGGTGTCGACGGTGTCGAGGAACTCCTGGAAGATCGTCGGGTACGGCGTCTGCCAGTCGGTGCGCACCCGCCAGGCCGTCGGGTCGGGGGCGTCGGCGGGCCGGGGGCGGCGCCCGTCCTCGTCCGGGAAGTCGGTCACCGGCAGCCCGGCGAAGTGTGACAGGTGCTCGTTGACGGTCATGGGTTCCCTTTCCGAGTCGAACGGCACTTGTCCTACCAGCCGCCCCGGACATCCCGACGGCGGGATCCGGCGCACCATGACCGGCATGCGCCGACGGCCCCCGGCCGGAGGCGACCGGGGGCCGTCGAAAGGGGGGTGCGGCGCCGGATCAGGCGGCGGGCAGCACCGAGCCCTGGTAGGTGTCCTCGATGAACTTCTTGACCTCCGGGCCGCGCAGCAGGTCGACGAGCTTCTTGATCTGCGGGTCGTCGGCGTCCTCCGGCCGGGTGACCAGGCCGTTGACGTACGGGTTGCCCTCGGCCTTCTCGCTGACCAGCGCGTCCTTGGCCGGGGTGAGCTTGGCCTCCAGCGCGTAGTTGCCGTTGATGACCGAGGCGTCCACGTCCGGGAGCTGGCGCGGCAGCGCGGCGGCGTCGGTGGGCTTGAAGGTGATGTTCTTGGGGTTGCCGGTGACGTCCTTCTCGGTGGCGTTCTGGCCGACGCCGGGCTTGAGGGTGATCAGGCCGTTGTCGGCCAGCAGCTTCAGCGCGCGCGCCTCGTTGGACGGGTCGCTGGGCACCGCGACGGTGGCGCCCTGCTTCAGGTCCGCCAGCTTGGCGACCTTCTTGGAGTAGACGCCGAGCGGCTCCAGGTGCACCCCGGCGACGAAGGTCAGCTTCTGCCCGGTCTTCTGGTTGGACTCGTCCAGGTAGGGCTTGTGCTGGAAGTAGTTGGCGTCCAGCTGGCCGTCGTTGAGCGCGGGGTTCAGCTGCTCGTAGTTGCTGAACTCGCGGATCTCCAGCTTGAGCCCGTTCTTGTCCGCCAGGTTGTCCTTGACGAACTTGAGGATCTCGGCGTGCGGCACCGAGGTGGCGCCGACGGTGAGGGTGTCGTCGGAGCCGGCGTCGCCGCCGCCGCAGCCGGCCAGGCCCAGCAGCAGTCCGGCGGACACGAGGGCTGTTGTGATCTTGCGCAGCACGAAGAGTGCCTTTCTCGTTCGGTGACAGGGAATCGGTGTCAGGCGCCCGCGGTGTCAGGGAGACGGGCAGCGGGGGTCGTCCGCGGACGCCGTGGTCGCCTGCGGGTGGGCGGTCATCTGTGAGTGAGGCGACGGACGGCCAGGTCGCCCAGCGACTGCACCGCCTGCACCAGCGCGATGAGCAGCACCAGGATGGCCATCATCATCCCGGTCTCGAAGCGCTGGTAGCCGTAGCGGATCGCCAGGTCGCCGAGGCCGCCGCCGCCGATCGCGCCCGCCATCGCCGAGTAGCCGATGAGGGCGATGACGGTGACGGTCAGGCCCGCGGCCAGCCCGGGGCGGGCCTCGCGCAGCAGCACCTTCCACACGATCTGGCCGCGGGAGGCGCCCATCGCCTGGGCGGCGGCGACCACCCCCGGGTCCACCTCGCGCAGCGCGGTCTCCACCAGGCGCGCGTAGAAGGGGATGGCCGACAGCGTCAGCGGCACGATCGCCGCCTGGGTGCCGATGGAGGTGCCGACCAGCGCCCGGGTGAACGGGATGATCGCCATCATCAGGATCACGAACGGCAGCGACCGGCCGACGTTGACGATCGCGCCGAGCACCTTGTTGACCGCCGGGACGGGCAGCAGCCCCCCGCGCTCGGTCAGCACCAGCAGCACCCCGAGCAGCGTGCCGCCGAGCGCCGTGAACAGCGTCGACCACACGGTCATCTGCAGCGTCTCCAGGGTGCCCTGGCGCAGCAGCGGAACCATCTCGTCCCAGGTCATGAGACCGGCGCCTCCTCTTCGGTCGCGGGCGTCCCGAGCGCGCCCGGCGCGTCGCCGGCGGCGCCGTGGACCTCGACGGCCAGGCCCGCCTCGCGCAGGTGGGCCAGCTGGGCCGCGTTGACGTCGGGTTCGCCGGGCAGCTCGATGCGCAGCCGTCCGATGCGCGTGCCGCCGATCTCCTCGACCGCGCCGCCGAGGATGTTGACGTCGATGGAGTAGGTGCGGGCCAGCGTGGACACGAACGGCCGGTCCGCGCTGTCGCCCTCGAACGTGACGTCCACGACGGTGGTGCCGCCGCGCAGCACCGGGTCGGGCAGCGGGAACAGGCCGCGGGCCAGCTCCGAGCCGGGGCGCAGCAGCAGCTCGCGCACCCGGCCGGACTCCACCACCCGCCCGTCGCGCATGATCGCCACGGAGTCGCAGATGCGCTTGACCACGTCCATCTCGTGGGTGATGAGCAGGATGGTCAGGCCGAGGCGCCGGTTGAGGTCGCGCAGCAGCTCCAGGATGGACGCGGTCGTCTCGGGGTCGAGCGCGGAGGTGGCCTCGTCCGACAGCAGCACCTTGGGCCGTCCGGCCAGGGCGCGGGCGATGCCGACGCGCTGCTTCTGCCCGCCGGAGATCTGCGCGGGGTAGGCGCGGGCGTGCTCGGTGAGCCCGACCAGCTCCAGCAGCTCGGCCACGCGCTCGGCCCGTTCGGCGCGCGGCACGCCCATCACCTCCAGCGGGAACGCGACGTTGCCCGCCACGGTGCGGCTGGACAGCAGTCCGAAATGCTGGTGGATCATGCCGATGCGCTGGCGGGCCCGGCGCAGCTCGCCGCCGGACAGCGCCGGCAGGTCCTGCCCGTCCACCAGCACGCGCCCCGCGTCCGGCCGTTCCAGCAGGTTGACGCAGCGCAGCAGGGTGCTCTTGCCGGCGCCGCTGCGGCCGAGCACGCCGAACACCTCGCCCTCGCGGACGGTCAGGTCGACGCCGTCGACGGCGGTCACCTCGCGTCCGCGGGTGCGGTAGACCTTGCGAAGTCTCTCGATCTGGATCAAGGGGTTTCACCCGTGCGGGTCGACCGCGCGCGCAAGCAGGGCGCGCGGAGCGTGGACGGTGGTCGGAAGGACGGAAGGACGCGTGAGCGGGAAGCCTGCCGGGGGCTCTAGGCGCGGCCGGGCGGGTACGGCGCGTGGCTCAGCAGGTGGGTCTGGAAGGTCATGTGCGCGGCTCGATGTCGTCCGGGGGTGGGCTCGCTTCGGGGCGCGAGGCTCGGGTGGGGGCCCTCAGCGGTCGCACATTCGACACCGGCGCGTACACCCCATCGCGCGCACGGCTCGCGGGCGGCGCGTCGGGCAGGGGTGTGCGGCACTCACGGTCATCAGTAAAGCGGCCCGACACTGATGGTGCAAATCCAGTCATACGACTCGAAGGCCGTCGTGATGGGACTCACACCGCCCTGCCGGACCCCGCGGTGACGCCCCTCGAGGGCCGTCGCCGCCGGATGGAAACGATCTCCTCCGCAGGACAGCACAATCTCATAGTGCGAACAGGTGAAACGAGGCGTTCCGGACGTCTAGAGTGAGCTTCGACGTGGGGCCCTCCTCCGGGAGGGCCCTTTACCTGTACCTCGTGTGATCAGAGGACCCGAAGCATGAACGAGCATGAGCTGCGCGCGGAGTTGCTGCGGCTGCTGAGCGACGGGATGACCGAGCCCGCGTCGACCGCGGTGAACGGTGAGCGCGGCCTCGTGCCGCTCGCGCTCGACATGGACGGCGACGTCGCCGTCGTCTCGTTCCTGCGACATCAGAACGGCGGCACCGGAGGCTGCTTCATCGAAGGTGTCACGTTCCACAAGCGGGACGGCGAATGGATCGAGCTCGGCGGCGGCGGGGCCTGGGCTCCCGACGAGCCGCTGGCCCGGCGTCCCGCGGCGGAGCTCGGCGGCCACCTGATCCGGTACGCCATGGGCCGTACCGTCCGCAACGCCAACCGGCTGTTCCCCTGGGGCGCCAAGTGGGTGAGCGAGGCCAAGCTGCGCGCCTCCAGCGAGGTCGCGCGGATCCGGGTCGGCTCCCGGCTGCTGGACGTCCCGGCGCACGGGCACGTCGTGGTGGTCTGGACGGCGCGCCGCGACCCCGTCGTCGAGGCCCTGGACAAGGACGGCGCCGTGCTGGCGTCCCTGGACCTCGGCCCCCGCCTCGTCCCCCTGGCTTCGACGGCCTGACCCCCTCTCCCTCTCTGGAGGACCCGTGCTCGCCATCACCTGGGACACCGTCCGAGTCTTCCTGCACGTGCTGGCCGCGACCGTATGGGTCGGCGGGCAGCTGACCCTCACGGCGCTGCTGCCCGTGCTGCGCCGCGCGGGCGGCGACACCTCCAAGCTCGCCGCCCGCCAGTTCAACCGGGTCGCCTGGGCCGCGTTCGCGGTGCTCGTGCTGACGGGCGTGTGGAACATCGCGGCCGTGGGCGACGCGGACGGCGCGTACAAGACGACCCTGCACGTGAAGCTGGCCGTCGTGGTCGTGTCGGGTGTCGCCGCGTTCCTGCACGCCCGGGCGTCCACCCCCAAGGGCCTGGCGGTGTCGGGGGCCGTGAGCGGTGTGGCCGCCCTGGCGGCCCTGCTGCTGGGCGTCATGCTCGGCTGAGCCCCGCCCCGGCGGGTCGGGCCACGGCCCGGGCGGGTCACAGCCAGCCGAGGTCGCGGGCGGCGCGGACGGCGGCGTGCCGGTTGTCCACGCCGAGCTTGGTGACCGCGGCCGACAGGTAGTTGCGCACCGTCCCCTCCGACAGCCCGAGGGCGCGGGCGATGCGGGCGACCGGCGCGCCGTCGGCGGCGGCGCGCAGGGCGTCCAGCTCGCGCGGTGTCAGCGGGCACTCCTCGGCCGCCAGCGCGTCGGCGGCCAGCTGCGGGTCGATGTACCGCGCGCCGCCGGCGACCTGCCGGATGACCTGCGCGAGCCGCGCGCCGGGCGCGTCCTTGCCGAGGAAGCCGCGCACGCCCGCGCTCATGGCGCGGCGCAGGTTGCCGGGCCGCCCGTGCGCGGTGACGATCACGACCCGGCAGCCGGGCAGGTCGCGGGCCAGGCGCTCGGCGGCGGCGAGCCCGTCCAGGCCCGGCATGTCCAGGTCCAGCACCGCCACGTCCGGTTCCAGGGCCAGCGCCCGCTCCACCGCCTCGTCGCCGCGGCCGACGTCGGCCACGACCTCGATGCCGGGCTCGGTGTCGAGCAGCAGCACCAGCGCGTCCCTGATCAGCAGGTGGTCGTCGGCCAGCAGCACCCGGATCATGCCCGGTCCCTCCCGGCGGGTTCCGGCGCCGGGTGCAGCGGCACGGCCGCGGCCACCCGGAACGTTCCGTCGCCGACCGGCCCGGCGGTGAACTCCCCGCCCGCCGCGGCGATCCGGTCGGCCAGCCCGGCCAGCTCGCTGCCGGGCGGGTGCGCGGCGGCGCCCGGGGCGCGGCGGCCCGGCCCCGCCCCGTCGTTGCTGATCTCCAGCCACAGCCGGTCGTCGTCGGCCCACACCGTGATCAGGCACCAGGTCGCGTTGCTGTGCCGCAGCACGTTGGTGGCGGCCTCGCGGGCGACCCGGCCGAGCGGTTCGTGCACGTGGGCGGGCAGCCGCGGGGAGATCTCGGGCGGCCGGCAGCGGATCCCGGCGGCCTGCAGCACGGCGGACATGCCGTCCAGTTCCGTGCGCAGCGACGTCGCCCGGTAGCCGCGGACGATCTCCCGCACGTCGCCGACCGCCTCGCGCGCCATCGCCTGGATCTCGGTCAGTTCCTTGCGCACGCGCCCGGGGTCGCGCTCCAGGTACCGTTCGGCGACCTCGGCGCGCAGGGCGACGGCCTGGAGGCTGTGGCCGAGCACGTCGTGCAGGTCCCGGGCGAAGCGCAGCCGTTCCTCCCCCACGGCGGACCGGGCCAGCTCCGCGCGCGCCCGCCGCAGTTCCTGGACGACGTGGTACATCCACACCGTCACGTAACCGGAGAACGCCGCGACGGGGACGCCGAACAGCTCGTACAGCACCGTCAGCGGGGGCAGCCCCAGCAGCACCCCGTACGCGGGGGTGAGGACGGTGGCGGCCCCGGTCACCGCCACGGCCTGCCGTAGCGGCAGCACGACGGCGATGAGCCCGGCGGGGAGCATCAGCAGGTTCCCCCAGCCGTCCTGCGCGCCCATCACCGGCGGCAGCCCCCAGCACACGACGGTGAGGGCGGCCAGGCCGATCCGGTGGGCGGGCGCGGTACGGCGACGCAGGTTCAGCCACAGCAGCCGCCCGTAGCCGGCGCATATCGCCGCCGCCGCGGCCACGGCGAGCACCACGCGCCCCGGCTCGGAGCGGGTGAAGGTCTCGTACCAGAGGGCGGGCAGCAGCATGCCGGTCAGGGTCAGCAGGGTCAACGCCACGATGACGGCGGCGAAGGCCCCGGGGCGCCCGATCCTCGGCTGCACCTGTCTGCCTGCCTCTGCGATCAACGGGAGCAGGGTCACTCAGGGTACGCGAGGTGCCCGCCCCCGCCTCTTGGCGGTGCCGTCAAAGCTTTCGGCCGCCGATTGTCACCGCGCTCACAATTTCAGCCCCCGAGCAGGGTGCGCGGGCCTGCGAGACCGCTACGACCGCCCCTGGGCGCCCCCAAAGGCCCCGTGCGGGTGCCCCGGGCGGCCGGTGTCCGCTGTCAGGCGGCCTTCGGATGCGTCTGGTCACCGCCTGTGACCAGACGTCCGTCGTCCAGGATGCCGACACGGTCGGCGCGGCGCGCCTCGTCCGGGGCGCGGGTGGCCGCCAGCACGGTCACCCCCTGGGCGGACAGCGCCCGCAGCACGCCCCACACGCGTTCCCCCGACGCTTCCCCGAGGTCCGCGGTGGGCTCGTCCAGGAACAGCACATCGGAACGGGCCAGCAGGACCAGCGCCACGTCCAGCAGGCGCCGCTCCCCCGGCGTGAGCCTCTCGAACGGCACGTCCTCCAGCCCCGACAGGCCGGCCAGGCGCAGCGCCCCCGCCGCGGTGAGCGGGTCAAGTGTCCAGCGGCGCCAGGCGTCCACGACCTCCGCCACGGTCAGGCCCGGGAACAGACCGCCGTCGCGCCACACCGTGCCCGCCCTCAGCGCGCCGCGCCGTTCATAGGGGTCGATCCCGCAGACCCGCACCGTCCCCCCGCAGGGGCGGCGCAGCCCGGCGGCGGCCTCCAGCAGCGTGGTCTTGCCCGCCCCGTGGCGGCCCAGCAGCGCGTACACCTCGCCCCGGGCCACGGTGAACGAGACGTCCCGCACGGCGTCGCGCTCCCCGAAACGCACCCGCAGGCCGCGTACCTCGATCACGTCCATGCGCCCATGCTGCCGAGCGGCGGCACGGGGCGGGCAGTCACGGACGTCAGGAAACGCCCGTGACCTTCACACGGCCGCGCCATGACATTCGTCAGGTCCCCACGAGGAGGTCGGGGCCGAGGTCGGCGATCCTGGCGTGGCCCGAGAGCATCAGGGTCAGGTCCAGTTCGGCCAGCAGGCAGCGCAGCACGTGCGTGACCCCCGCCTCGCCCCCGAGCGCGAGCCCGTACACGAAGGAGCGTCCCACCAGGACCGCCTGGGCGCCCAGGGCGAGCGCCTTGGCGATGTCGGCGCCGGTGCGCACGCCGCTGTCGAACAGCACCTCCGCCTGGTCGCGCACGGCTTCGACCACGGGCGGCAGGGCGTCCAGCGACGCCACCGCCCCGTCGATCTGCCGCCCGCCGTGGTTGGACACGATCACGCCGTCCATGCCCGCGTCCACCGCGCGCCGCGCGTCGTCGGGGTGCTGGATGCCCTTGAGCGCGATCGGCCCGTGCCAGTGCTCGCGCAGGAACTCCAGGTCGTCCCAGGTCAGCGAGGGGTTCCCGAAGTTGGCCGCCCAGTGCAGGATCGCCGCGTCCCGGTTGGCGTCGGTGACCGGCCCGCCGACCGCCTTCTGGAACACCGGGTCGCTGAAGTAGTTGGCCACCCCGATGCCCCGCAGGAACGGCAGATACGCCTGGTCGAGGTCGCGGGGCCGCCACGCCAGCGCGAACGTGTCCAGCGTGACCACCAGCGCGGTGTACCCGGCGGCGGCCGCGCGCTCCAGGAAGCTGACGGCCAGCTCGCGGTCCTTGGGCCAGTACAGCTGGTACCAGCGCGGCCCGTCCCCGTTCGCCTGCGCGACCTCCTCGATCGAATACGACGAGGCCGTGCTCAGCACGTACGGCAGCCCGACGGCGGCCGCGGCCCGCGCCGCCGCCCGCTCGCCGTCCGGATGGAAGATCGACTGGACGCCGACCGGGGCCAGCGCCACGGGCGCGGGCATCGGCGTGCCCAGCACCCGCACCGACAGGTCGCGCTCGGCCACGTCCCGCAGCATCCGCGGCACGATCCGCCACCGGTCGAACGCCTCCCGGTTGGCCCGCGCGGTCGCCTCGGTGCCCGCCGCGCCCGCCGCGTAGCCGAACGCAGCGGCCGACAGGCGCCGCCCGGCCAGCGCCTCCAGCCTCGTCAGGTCGGTGGGCAGCTCGGGGACGACGTCGCCCAGGCCCCTGAGGTAGATCTCGTTCTGGAAGTCGGCGGGCGAGCTCATGCCCGCCTCCCGCCGGCCTGCGGCACCCGCCCGGCGGATACCGCGCCCGCCCACCGGGCGGCGCCGCGCCCCTCCGGCTCGCTCATGCACCCTCCTCGGACCCGTCCGGGCCGCGGCGCCCGCCGCCGCGGAGCCGTCCGGTACGAATCTGTCTGTGGGACCGGCAACAATGTTCCACATGGCACGACGCGGATCCCAAGCCCCACCGCCGCCCGACTTCGAGGAGAACATCGTCGACGTCGACGTCTCCGAGGAGATGCGCGGCAGCTACCTTGAGTACGCCTACTCGGTGATCTACCAGCGGGCGCTTCCGGACGCGCGCGACGGGCTCAAGCCCGTGCAGCGCCGCATCCTGTACTCGATGAACGAGATGGGCCTGCGTCCCGACCGCGGCCATGTCAAGTGCGCCCGCGTCGTCGGCGAGGTCATGGGCAAGCTGCATCCGCACGGCGACAGCGCCATCTACGACGCCATGGTGCGCATGGCCCAGCGCTGGGCCATGCGCATGCCGCTGGTGGACGGCCACGGCAACTTCGGCTCGCTCGGCGGCGACGACATGCCCGCCGCCATGCGGTACACCGAGGCCCGCATGTCCCGCGAGGCCATGCTGATGGTCTCCTCGATCGACGAGGGCACCGTCGACTTCCGGCCCAACTACGACGGGCAGGAGACCGAGCCGGAGGTGCTGCCCGCCGCGTTCCCGAACCTGCTGGTCAACGGGGCGTCCGGGATCGCGGTCGGGATGGCCACCAACATGGCCCCGCACAACCTCGGGGAGGTCATCGCCGCCGCCCGGCACCTGATCGCCAACCCCGACGCCGACCTCGACGAGCTGATGCGCTTCGTGCCCGGCCCCGACCTGCCCACCGGCGGCAAGATCGTCGGGCTGGACGGCATCCGCGACGCCTACGCCACCGGCCGCGGCACGTTCCGCACCCGCGCCACCGCGCACATCGAGAACGTCACCCCCCGCCGCAAGGGCATCGTCGTCACCGAGCTGCCCTACGCGGTCGGCCCCGAACGCGTCAAGGCCAAGATCAAGGACCTGGTCAACGCCAAGAAGCTGCAGGGCATCGCCGACCTGAAGGACCTCACCGACCGCACCACCGGGCTGCGGCTGGTCATCGAGGTCAAGAACGGCTTCCACCCGGAGGCGGTGCTGGAGGAGCTCTACCGGCTCACCCCGATGGAGGAGACCTTCGGCATCAACAACGTGGCGCTGGTGGACGGCCAGCCCCGCACCCTCGGCCTGCGCGACCTGCTGCAGGTCTACATCGACCACCGCATCGACGTGGTGCGGCGCCGCTCGGCGCACCGCCGCGCCAAGCGCGAGGACCGGCTGCACCTGGTCGACGGCCTGCTGGTCGCGCTGCTCAACATCGACGAGGTCATCCAGGTCATCCGCGGCAGCGACGACTCCGCGCAGGCCAAGCAGCGCCTGATGCAGATCTTCGAGCTGTCGGAGGTCCAGGCGCAGTACATCCTCGACACGCCGCTGCGCCGCCTGACCCGCTACGACCGGCTGGAGCTGGAGAAGGAGAAGGAGCAGCTGGCCCGCGAGATCGCCGAGCTGACCGAGATCCTGGAGTCGGAGGCCAAGCTGCGCGGCGTGGTGTCCGACGAGCTCGCCGAGGTCGCCGCCGAGTACGCCACGCCCCGCCGCACCGTGCTGCTGGAGTCGTCCGGCCAGACCGCCGCGGCCGCCGTGCCGCTGGAGGTGCCCGACGACCCCTGCCTGGTGCTGATGTCGTCCACCGGCCTGCTCGCCCGCACCGCCACCGCCGACCCGCTGCCCGCCGAGGGCGACCGGGGGCCGCACGACGTGCTGGCGTCGGTCGTCCGCACGTCGGCGCGCGGCCAGATCGGCGCGGTCACCTCGGCCGGGCGGATGATCCGCATCGAGGTCATCGACCTGCCGCTGCTGCCGCCGACGGCCACCGCGCCGTCCCTGGCCGGAGGCGCCCCCATCGACGAGTACATCGCCCTGGAGGACGACGAGACGGTCGTCGGCCTGGGCGCGATCACCGACTCCGGCCCGGGTCTGGCCCTGGGCACCGAGCAGGGCGTGGTGAAACGGGTCGTCCCCGACTTCCCCAACCGCGACGACTTCGAGGTGATCGGGCTGAAGGAGGGCGACCGCGTGGTCGGCGCCGTCCAGCTCACCTCCGAGGACCAGGACCTGGTCTTCATCACCACCGACGCCCAGCTGCTGCACTACGGCGCCGCCAACGTGCGTCCCCAGGGCCGCCCGGCGGGGGGCATGGCGGGCATCAAGCTGTCCGCCGGAGCGCGTGTGCTGTGGTTCGGCGCCGTCGACCCGGCCCGGGAGAACCGCGTGGTGACGGTCTCCGGCTCCTCCACGGCCCTGCCCGGCACCCAGACCGGCGCGGTCAAGGTCTCCGACTACGCCGACTTCCCGGCCAAGGGCCGCGCCACCGGCGGCGTCCGCACCCACCGCTTCCTCAAGGGCGAGGACGCCCTGATCCTGGCCTGGGCGGGCCCGGCCCCCGTCCGCGCCGCGTCGTCCACGGGCAAGCCGCTGCCGCTGCCCGCCGAACTGGGCCGCCGCGACGGCTCCGGTGAGAAGCTCGGCGTCCCCATAGCCGCCGTGGGCGGCCCGCTGGCGTCCGAGGCGTGACGGCGCCGTGCGGGCGCGGCCGGGCGTTTGACCAGGCCGCGCCCGCACGGCGGCGCCCAAGCGCCCAAGGTGCGCAGTCGGTCAGGCCGCCGGAGCGGGCCGTTCCTGGACGACCCACCGGTTGTCGTCGGGGTCGCTGAAGAAGATCATCGTGCTCCAGGGCTTCTCGCCGCGCCCCGGGCGCCGCTCCCCGTCCTCGATGTGCACCACGTCGCTGACCGGAACGCCCCGCCCCGCCAGTTCCGCGTGGGCGGCCTCGATATCGCCGACCACGAGCGTGAGCCCCTTGACGCTGCCGGGCTCCCCGTCGGTGACCAGGTGGATCGAGCATCCGGACCCGGGCGGCGTGAGCTGCACGAGCCGCCGTCCCCCGGGGAGCTCCCGGTCGATGTCCACGGCGAACCCGACCTGCTCGCCGTAGAAGACCTTCGCCCGGTCCACGTCCGAGACGGGCACCGGCACCGCTTCGAGTTTCCACTCCACGCCGCCATCCTCCTACGGCCCACCGACAGTCCCAGAGACCGCTCGACACCCGCGCCCTCGCCGCCCGATGCGGATACCCCGACGCGCCGACAACACGGCCCTGACGGGGATGCCCCCGCACGAGTACCTGGTGGCGGGCTCGCCCACGGCCTGCTCCCAGCCCCGGCGCCGAGGTCAGCCCAGGCCATACCCGGTGGATCTTGGCATTCGGCTGCGGCCGATCTTCAGTGCGGGGGGCGGCAGCCTGCTCGTCCGTCGCCTGCTGCGGTGCCGTGGCTTTGGCGCAGTCGGAGCCGAGCCGCCTGCTGAACAGCGGCTACCCCGGCGAGAAGGGCGGGCAGCTCCCGCGACGGCACCGCTGGGCACCCCCCACACGGACCGACCAGGCGCCACACAGACCACCATCGGGCACATGCCGCCAGTCGGGATCGAGAGCCCCACCCTTGTGCGAGCCGTCACCGCTGTCAGCACCTGCCCGCGGTCCACCGAGGCAGTCAACCGGCCGGGCAGCTCCCGCGACAGCACCGCCGAGGGCATCCCACGGACGTGATCGGCGGCATGCAGCAGACGTCCGCCCACACGCAGTCCCGGCGCCCCGGACGGACGAGGCTCGTGCTCAACGGCGGCCGGAGCCTGACCGGTCCCTCCCTGTCGGCGGGCTCGGCGGCAGCGATCCGGCAGGGCCACCGCGAGGCGGGGAATACTCAGCGGTACTCGACGAATGGGAGACGGCCATGACCGAGGCGCTGGTGCTGGGCGGCGGGGGCGCCGGAGGAATCGCCTGGATCACCGGCGTGCTCGCCGGGCTGGCCGACGCGGGACAGGACGTCACCGGCGCCGATGTGATCGTGGGGACGTCCGCGGGCTCGACCGTCGCTGCGCAGCTGGGCAGCGATCTCAGCCTGGATGAGCTTTTCGCCCGGCAGGTCGAGCCGGAGCTGCAGTCCGCCGAGCTCATGGCCGAGCTGGACCTGGAGAAGTTCGGCGCCGACTTCGCCGCCATGCTGCGCGACGCGGGCACCGTCGCGGAGGTCCGGCGGGCGGTGGGCGGGTACGCGCTCGAGGCCGCCACCGTCCCGGCGTCGGAGCGGCGGGCGGTGATCGAGTCGCGGCTGCCGTCCCACGCGTGGCCGGAGCGCACGTTGAAGATCGTCGCGGTGGACGCCGAGAGCGGTGAGCCGCGGGTGTTCGACAACGCCTCGGGCGTGGACCTGGTCGACGCCGTCGCGGCGAGCTGCGCCGTGCCCGGCGTGTGGCCGCCGGTGGCGATCGGCGGACGCCGGTACATGGACGGCGGCATCCGCTCCGCCGCCAACGCCGACTACGCCGCCGGGGCGTCCCGGGTCGTGGTGCTCGCCCCGCTGGGCGGCGTCGAACTGGTCCCGACCGACAGGCCGCTGGACCGGACCGTCGAGGAGCTGCGCGCGAACGGCGCCGAGGTCGCGGTCATCGAACCGGACGAGGCGTCGCGGACGGCCATCGGCCCGAATCCGCTCGATCCGGCCACCCGCGGGCCGGCCGCCGAGGCGGGCCGCGCCCAAGGCCGCGCGCTGAGGATTCGATGACGCCGCCCGCGGTCACCGTCTCCGTCGTGATCGCCGTTTCGCAGACCGCGGAAGGACCCGCCATGTGGAGAGAACTCATCGGGCGCCTGTACGGCGACGCGGAGTTCGCCGCTCCCGCGTCCGACGGGGAGATCGACGAGATCGAGCGGCGGCTGGGTCAGGCGGTGCCGGACGAGCTGCGGGAACTGCTGCGGCAGGCCAACGGCGTGCGGGCCGAGTACGGATCCGGACTGGTGTGGTCGGCGCAGGAGATCGTCCGGGAGAACACCGAGTTCCGGCGGAACGGCGACCTCGGCGGCCTTTACGGATCTTTCGACCGGCTGATGTTCATCGGGGACAACGGCGGCGGCGACCAGTTCGGCTACGTCCAGGGCCCGTCCGGACCGCACGGCGGCGTGTACGTGTGGGATCACGAAACCGACGAACGCAAGCGGGTCGCCACGTCGCTGGAGGACTACCTGCGGCGCAGGGCGGACGCGGACGGCGACGACTGGTACAAGTGAGGCCGGGGAGCGCCACGCTCGCTCGTCACCCCCGGGCCGGGAACTCCCTGGTCGCCGCACTATTGTGGCCCCAGCATGATCCACCGGACACGACCTGGCCAGGCCGCCCCGCGTGTTGCGCCTGGTCACAAGTTCCGGGCGGCACCCCCGCAACGCGCGTGCCCTCGCCGCTCCCCGCCCAGACGAGAGATCACCGCAGTCGCCCATGGGCGCTATGCCCTCCGGGTGTATCCCGCGCTGAGCGACCTGGAACGCTGGTATGCGCAGTGTTTCCCGGCATGTCCGGCCGGGGCCGCGTTTGCCGACCTTCAAAGGAGGACCGCATGGCCGTCTACGCACTCGGCGACCGGGTACCCGTCATCCACGAGACCGCCTACGTGCACCCGGACGCAGTGGTGATCGGTGCGGTGACGCTGGGCCCGGAGTCGTCCGTCTGGCCGAACGCGGTGCTGCGCGGCGACTACGGCCGCATCGAGGTCGGTGCCCGCACTTCCGTCCAGGACGGCACGGTGCTGCACACGACCGAGGAATGGCCCACACTGATCGGCGCCGACTGCGTCGTCGGCCACAACGTGCACGCCGAAGGCTGCACGGTCGAGGACCGCTGCCTGATCGGCTCCGGCTCGGTCGTCCTCAACCGCGCCCGGATCGGCACCGGCTCCATCGTCGGCGCCTCCGCCCTGGTCCCCGAGGATCTCGAGGTGCCGCCGGGCTCCATGGCGCTGGGCGTCCCCGCCCGCGTCCGCCCGATGGGCGAGCAGACCCGCCACGCGGACTGGCTGGAAGAAGCGGTGCAGCTCTACGTACGCAACGCTCGCGACTACCGCAAGAGCCTGCGCCGCCTCGACTGAAAACCACGAGCCGACCGCGGCATCTGCGGCACGCGAACTGACGGGACGACGCCGTGCAGCCCCTACATGCGCAACATCCACCACCGCAAGACCCACGCCACACCGCCAAAAACCACGGACCAACCCCGAACCCGCTACTGACGGAGCCGTCCGACAGCACACGGACCAATCGACTGCACATGCAGGGCTGCAACCCCACGCCACACCGCCAGAAAACCACGAACCAACCGCGAACCCGCCGCTGACGCTGTCCGACAGTACGCAGACCGGCTGGACGACGCCGCACAGCCCTACACGCGCAGCACTCGCCACCCAAAACCCACGCTGCATCGACTGAAAACCGCGGGCCGACGGCAGCGTCGGCAGTGGGGTGGTGACGCGGCGCCACCCGGGGATGAGCACCCGGGCGCCCCTGCGGGGTCGTCGAGAACCAACGCGTCCAGGCCGTCCAGCAGCAGCGTGTACCCGGCATGCTCGTCCAGCACCCCGCGCGGCCCGGCGAAACCGCGGCCGCAGACCTCCTCGGCGTGCATCCCGCCTGCTGGCCAGCCCCAATCGGCGAGCACGCGACACCATGCGCGGGCGTCCCGCAGGACGCGGTGCGCCATGGCGAGAGGGCGACGCCGAGACGCACGGCGAATGCGTGCGAGGCGCTGGCCGACCTGCCGCGATGCCCCGCCCGCCCGACGAACGGGTCCGGCTGTTCCCAGCCGTGCTGCACGACGCGGCCAAGCTGCACTACACGCAGATCGACATCCACGGTGCCGCTGGTAGTGGCGATGTTCGGCTTTGGGGTGGCGGCACAAGCAGCCCACCAGAAGTGCCCGCGAACGGCTGCACGCACGCGCGCCGTCCACTCGGGAAACACGTTGCTGCCCACACGTGCAAGAGCGGCCCCACGCTCGGGGCGCTGCGCGAGAAACTCGACCTGTGTATGGTCCAACGGTCGCAGGCCATGCGCGCCTAAGGCCTGTCCAGTGGATCAATGGTGGATCCGCAGCAGCGCGGTGGCCGGGGCGCTCCGGCCGGTGGTGACGGGCCGGGCCGGGCGCCGGGGCGGCGGTGCCGCACCTCACTTCGGGCAGCTCGATGCGGTTTTTGGACCGTCTTGTTCTGTCGGCGGGGCGGCTTCACCGGAGGCGGACACGCGGCCGCCATGATCCACCGGACACAGCCTAGTAGGGTGGCCTCCGTCTTCCGCAGCCGCGCTGTGGTTCGGGGAATCGCCGCGGAGCCGTTCTGTGGAACGGGCGGTGCGGGGTACCCGGTCTTGTCTCTGGGCGAGAGCCGCAGCCTTGAGGGTGGAGGTCGGCCGAGACGTGGACGTGTGTCAGCGATGCGGGCCGGCCGGTCGGGATTGGTCCGGCGGGCTGTTCTGCTCCCTGAGCATGTTCTTGATCTCGGTCATCCCCCACAGGACCTTGCCCATCGAGTTCTCGATCTCCGTCAGCCGCATCTCCACACCGGTCAGCCGCCCTTCGACCCGGGTAAGGCGGCCATCGACACTGCTCAGCCGTTCTTCGACTTCGGTCAGGCGGTCCTCCACCGCGGTCAGGCGCCGGTTCATGTCGCTGCGTGTGGTGCTGAGGGCGACGAGCAAGGCGTGCTGGGCGTCGAGCCTGGCCGAGATGGTCACGCCGCCGCGCGGCCTGGGCATCCCGACGTACTCTTCCAGAGCCAGCAACCGGGCCTTGATCACGGCGCTCCGAAGCAGCATCGTTTTCGTCTCCTTACTCCTGACCGGGGGCTGGGAGGTCTCGGGTTCAAGCCTGGCAAGTCGTCACGGTCCGCGTCAGCCGAATCACGATCTGTGGATAACTCATCGAGGGTCGAGTCCGTGCCGCAGGAGGGCCTCGATGTCGGCGCGGTGGAAGCGAAGGCGGCCGCTGGGGGTTCGGACGGGCGGCAGGAGGCCCCGCGAGGCCCAGCCGGAGACCGTCGACCTGGCGACGCGGAACAGCGCGGCGACCTCGGCCGTGGTCAGCAGGTCGGGCAGTTCGTCACCTCGCATCCAGGTCCTCGCAGTGACACACGATCGTCTCCGCCGCCTCGGTCACGTCCCCAGGCGGGAACCGCAGCATCCCCGCGGGCGTGGTCACCGCCAGTCCACCGTCCCGTGCCCACACGGTGACCCCTGCCCGCACCGATAGCACTGACATGTCCCAGCCCTCTGAGCGGTGCAACGGGCCCAGGCCGCGTGCTCTCAGCGCGGCCTCCAGGTCACGCGACGCCTCTCGGCAGCCCCGGCGGATCAAGGGCAGCGACGCCGGGCTGTCCTCCGGCGCGGGCAACGCGAAATAGACCGCCTTGCCGCAGCCGGGCGGGCACCCGAGCCGGGATCTCGTCCGGTGGACTCCCCACTCGCCACCGTGCTCGCCCGTGAGGCCGTTCACCAGTTCGAGCCCACGACCGCCCTCGGCGCCTGGTGGGGGACGAAGGGGCTGATGCGGGACGGCCCCCTTCCATGGGCCGTCATCGAAGACCTTGGTCACGATCTGCGGCGCCTTGCCCCGCCGGTACATCCACAACTCCGGCTGCCCCGGCGGCCGGCAGCGGTCCCGCAGCACATGCACGAGGACGTTCGTCGCCAGCTCCGACACCATCGTGGCCGCGTCCCCCACCATCTCCTCGGGGATCAGTAGCGCCCGCAGCGTCTCCCGCACCTTTCCCCGCGCAACCGCCGCGATCGTCGTGTCCTGAGGCAGCGCCCATACCGAACACCCTCCGGCCACGATGACAGCCGCCCCGGAAGCGTCCGCGCCCCGCACCGTCCGTCCGGCCGTCGAACCGAGCCCGCCCGCCCCGGCGGGCATGTCGCGCTCAGAAGCACGATCTTTCATGGGGATGAAACCTCCGCGGTCACCGATCGAGGCGGGACGGCGGCGTCGCACCAAACGGACGCCTTTTCCTTCCAAAAGGGGCATAAGTCGCTGACCTCCGGGAGTCCGCAACCCGCTTTTCACATGACTCTCAGTGAATCCACGTCACGCGGCGCAAGGACAGGTGAGAATGACCGAGACCGCCCGGGGAGGCGCCTCTCTAGGCGGACCGCGCCGATCAACATGCTGATCGAGAGGAGCGAGACGATGAGCGATCAGCAGCCGCCGAAGTGGGCCCTGCGCATCTGGGCCGAACGCGAAAGGCGCGGTTGGAGCAAGCACGAGATGGCCCGGCAACTGATGCGGGCGGCCGGCCTCTCCTACGGGAACGTCGTCAACCTCGCGCGGCAGATCTACGACTGGGAAAAGGGCAAGCACTTCCCCCGGGACTGGTCGAGGGCCTATGCCACCGCGTTCGACACCACCGTCGAGAAGCTGTTCGGGGTCCCGGATCCCATACAGCGGGCCGTTGACCTCGCGGGTACCTTGGAGGACAGCGCCACCTCCGACGATTGGTACGACATGGAGCGTCGCCGCCTGCTGGAACTGCTCGCACTGAGCCTGGGGGCCGGTGGCCTGGCCTCATCCGGCGAACCGATCCGCCAACTCCTCGACATCGTCCTCATGAGCGAAGACCGCTCCGCCGAAGACTGGGAACTGGCCTGCGTTGATCATTTGCACGCACTTCGCACCAGGCCCCCGATCCAGGTCCGGGACGGTCTCCTCATCGATCTTCTGGCCCTCCAGCGTCAATTGAAGAAGGCCGACACCAAGGACCTTCCCGACCTGAACCGGTCCGCCGCCGGGTTGTCCCTCATCCTGGCCAACGCACTGACGCGCCTTGGCAACCACGCGGCCGCCATCCACTGGTGGCGCACGGCCAAGGCCGCCGCCGACGCCTCCGGCGATCTCAACCTCCGGCTTCTGATTCGCGCTGAAGAAGCTGGTTGCGCCCTTTACGGGCAGCGAGACATCTCGACGGTTCTCGCGCTGGTGGACAAGGCACGAGCCCTCGCATCAGGCCCATCCTCCTACTGGTACGCCGATCTCGCCGGCACACGAGCCAAGGCCCTCACCCTCCTCGGCCGACACGACGAGGCCAAACAAGAACTTCGCACGTACGTCACCCACGCCGGGAACGAAGGTCCTTCCACCGTCATCCCGACAATCTGGTGCCCCGATCAGACGCACTTCGCCGAGAGCTGGGTCTACGCGGCAGCAGGCGACGAGGCGAAGGCAGACGCGGCACGCACCCAGGTGCTCGCCTACAACGGCGACTATCAATACCTCGCCAACGTGCACCTCCACGAAGCCATCTGCACCGTCGCCCAAGGCGGCATCGACCGGGGCACGCAACAAGCCACCGCAATACTCGACGCCCTGCCAACAACCCACCGCAGCGCAATGATCACCGAAACCGGCAAGATCGTCCTGCGCACGGTGCCTTTCGACCAGCGGGACCGCCCAGCCGTCCAAGACCTCCGCGCGACGCTGACAGCCACCGCCCCACACACAACCGCACTGCACTGACCACAACCAAACAACAAGGACACCCGGCAGGCCACAGCAATACCAGAACCGCTCTCACCCGCATACCGAAGCATCGTGATCACTGAGACCACCGGCATAGCCCTCCGCGCGTACCCCCCGGCCAGCAAGACCGCCCCACCGTCCAATGCCTCCGCACCACACTCACCGCCACTGCCTCACCGCATTGACCGTGACCGGACGACACGGGCGCTCCGCAGGGCAGGGCCATACCGGCCTTGCTCCCACTCGCACACCACAGCGCTGTAATCAGCGACACCGCCAACTCGCCCCCGCACAGCACCACCGACCAGCGAACCGTCCTACAGTCCGAGATCTCCGCTCGGCGCTGGCAGCCACCACCCCGCACACAACCGCACCGCACTGACCGCGCTCGAACAACAAGGGCACCCGGCAGGCCCCGCCACGCCACCCCCGCTCCCCCCACCTACCGCAGCCTCGCAAACGTCGAAACCGCCGACGCCTCCCTCGGCAGACGTCACCCGACCAGCGAACCGTCCGCGACCTCTGCTCAACACTGACAGCCCACTGAACGCGACCGCACTGCACTGACCACAACCAGACGATTGGGCCACCATGGAACGTCGTCGTCTACTGGAACTGCTCGTCCTGAGCCTGGGGGCCGGTGGCCTGGCCTCATCCGGCGAACCGATCCGCCAACTCCTCGGCATCGTCCTCATGAGCGAAGACCGCTCCGTCGAAGACTGGGAACTGGCCTGCGTTGATCACATGCACGCACTGCATAGCCAGCCACCGGTCCACGTTCGTGACGGCCTTCTGATCGATTTTCTGGCCCTTCAACGTCAACTGAAGAGAGCCAACACCAAGATCATTCCGGACCTGAGCCGGGTAGCGGCTGTGCAGTCGTTCATCCTGGCCAACACGCTGACTCGCCTAGGTGATCACTCAGCGGCGATCCACTGGTGGCGTACGGCGAAGTCAGCGTCCGATGCATCCGGAGATCTCCATGTCCGCCTTATGGTCCGCTGTGAAGAAGCGGGCTGCGGACTCTACGGACAACGCGACATCTCAACGGTCCTTGCGCTCGTCGACAAAGCACGGGATCTTGGGCCGGACACGTCTTCCTTCTGGTACGCCGATCTCGCCGGCACACGTGCCAAGGCACTCATGCTGCTCGGTCGGCATGACGAGGCCAAGCGGGAACTGGCAACCTTCGTGGATTACGAAGGCGACGACTGGCGCGCACACATCATCCCAACCCGATGGAGCTTTGGCCAGCGGCACTTTGCCGAAAGCTGGGTCTACGCACTCGCCGGTGACGAGAGGAAGGCCGATGAAGCACGTAGTCGACTACTGGCACACAACCCCAGATACCAACATGCCACCAACACACGACTACACGAGGCCATCTGCACCGTGGTGAACGGCGGCATCGACCAAGGTGCGCAACAAGCCACCGCGATAATCGACGCCCTCCCGACAACCCATCGCAGTGCCATGATCACCGAGACGGGAAAGATCCTTTTGCGCACGGTGCCCCTCGATCAGCAACACCGCCCAGCCGTCCGAGATCTCCGCGCCACACTTGCCGCCGTCGCTCCGCACGCGCCCCCACTGCACTGACCGCGACGGAACAGAAGGCCCCGGTAAGGCACTGCCGCGCGAGTCCCTCCCATCCGCATACCGCAGCCCCATGATCACCGAAAGAGCCAGCATCGTCCTCCGCACAGTGCCCCTCGAGCACCGAGACCGCCCCGCCGTCCAAGACCTTCGCGCAACACTGCCGCGGCTCGGGGCTGTGACCGCCTCGGCTGGCGAACGCTGGGTGGCCGGACGCATGGTGGCGTGGCCGAACGGCTTCCACTGACCGCACCGCCCCCTGGCCTACTGCAACCCGCGGCCTGTTATCACCTGGGGCATGCGCGGTAAGCCGCCAGGGACATGGACGGCTGGGGGACGATGCACCTCATGGCGTACCGAAGAGAACCATCCCGCTCGCGGCGCTGGCGCAAGGTCAGCAGGTGGGACACCGTCCAGGATCAGGGGTGCTGGATCTGCACCGCCTGTCGGACGGCCATGCGCTCTTACGCCTACCGCATCCACCCAGCCGACTCTCCGCACTATGAACGGTGCATCGGGCTGTCGTGGTGCTCCGGCTGCGGCGTCTACACCGGCGCGACGGTCCATGTGCCGCGCGACCGAGCGCTCCCCGACGCGCTGGCCGCCCTGCCTCCCGAACGTCGTGAGTGGCTGCTAGCCAGCGAAAGGCGATTGATCGAGTACCTGGACAGCCATATGGAGGCCGCACGGTAGACCCGCACTGTCGATCGCTCAAGCCATGGACGCCGGCGCCTGCGGGTGTGGCGCACCGATCACGGCACTGTGGTACGTGGCCAGGCGTTCAGTAGGGCCGTGATGTGCCGGGTCCTGCTGCAGCCCGGTTGCGGTCAGTGCAGCGTGGCTGCGTCTGGGGTGGTGGCTGTCAGCCGACGCGCGAGGATCCTGCGACCGCGTAAGAGGTGCTCTCTTTCGGGGAGGGGCAGTAGCAGACCTCCGATGCAGCGCAAGCAGTCCAGCCCCCCATACGAGCCCAACGGACGCAAGTCCGCGCCTGCCCAATCCGCACAGGCTCATCCTGAAGGGCTTGAGAATCGAGTTGGCGACGCGTCCGCGATCCTCAAGGGGAGCCGTCGAGCATGGTCATGCCCGATTTACGGGCGACCCTATTTACCGCCAAAGGCGGCTTCCAATGGAGTCACCTCCTCTGGAGTGCGACGAAGGGCATCCTCGACCGATGCGATCAAGTCACGCATCGCGGAACGCAGCCGTCTGCGCTGGTCGTGCAGTTCGCGCTCGAAGATGACCGCTGCTCCACCCTTGTCGCTGACCCACACTTGACGGCTCGCCATCCGCTTGATCGGTTTGTCGAGCGCGTGTTCCACAACGTCGGCGTCCCGCCGCAACTTGCGCAGAAGTTCCTCCAGCTCCCGATACTTCGGATTCGGAACCATACCCGGGGTCATGATCTTCCTCCTGCACAGTGGCGGAGACCGGAGAACAACGGCATTCTAGAGGCAGAAGGTGTTGTGGCGCACGGCAAAGGATGCGAAGGAGCGGCATGTTCAGACGCTGGCACCAAGTCACCGCTCTTGCACTGACAGCCGCGCTCATCACATCCTCCTGCGGCGGCAAGGACCCCGAGGGCCCCACCGTCGCCGAGGCAGAGAAATCGTTGCGCGCGCAGGTCAATGCCGCATTGGGTGGGGCAGCGCCTCGCAACCCGAAAGTCACCGACCCCGGCGGCAGAGATTTGCCCTGCGAACAAGGAAAAGTCAAACGTACGTACGCGGTCGTGGCCGAGAACAAAACCTCCGCCGCTCTGACGCCGGTCGAGATCAAGAATCGTATGGTAGGTTCACTCTCCAAGCTCACAGAATTCACCATCACAGAAGACAATCGCGCCACCTACGACGGAGAACCGTCACAGATCAAGATTCACAACAAGGTGACGCGAACCTGGCTGCGGCTTTCAGTTCCCTCCCGGAAGAAAATCGAGGTTCACGGCGCCACCGAATGCCTGCGCAGAGGCTGACCACCTCTCTATTTTTTCGACTCCTGCTCCCACTCCAGAATCTTGTCGACGGCCCCCTTGTACGCACCACGAAAATCGTTCATGGCGTTGACGGCGACCTGTCCGAAGGCGTCCTCGCTGTCGCCGCCGCGGCCGTTGGCGTTGAGCCAGGCAATGTAGTTGTCCAGCAGTCTGGGCTCGCTCTTGATCTCCTTCCACGGGTACAGGTGGCCGTTTTCGTTGTTGTAGAACAGGTAGCCCGGGTGCGGATGGTCGGCCTGCCAGACGCTGACCTTTATGGGATACCCGCGTTCGATCAGGCGCTGGACCACGGCGTGCTGCAGGCCGATTGCCATCTGGAGTTCCTTGTTCTCCAGGCGCTTCAACCGGGTGTCCTTGCCCGCGGCCGCCATGTAGGCGTCCGCGCCCTGGCCGATCTGTTTGGTGAAGAACTCCCAGACGACCTCGTCTGCCACCGACGCCGATGGGACGAAGAACGAGCCGACGTCGATCCCCGCGTCCATGAGCGCGCGCAGCTGCTCGCGCTTCTTGGCGTCCTGCTCGTCGAGGTCGCCCTGGACGGTCCGCTGAGCCTGTGACTGCAGGCCGGCCACGTAACCGAGGGCCTGCATGACGCGTTCGAGACCGGGTGCATCGTGGCGGATCCGCCCCTTCGCCTTGGCCGTCTCGATGCGTATGCCCTCGGCGCCCAGGCTTCGGGCGAGAGCGCCCATGCCCTGTTCGAAGGGCTTCATGTGCTCGGGGGAATCGGCGAAGGTCTTCAGGAAGGCGTACGTGTCCTGAGGGCTGAGGCTGAACATCGGCTTCAGCCCCGGCGTATACGACTTGACCTTTCCGAAAGCGGTGTCCTGGTTGCGGTCATCGATGTTGGCGCCCTCGGCGATCTCAGTGGCGTACGCGCCGGCGATCTGCGACATGGGGATCTGCATGCCGTCGGGCACCTTGTCCTGGAGCGTGGTCATCACCGTGAACGCGAAGCGCCCGGCCTCTCGGGAGTGGGCGCCGTCCTTCTCGTCGTACGCGCCGGAACCCGCCGCGAGCGCCCGGCCGAGTTGCTCGACGGCCTGCTCGTCGAAGACCGAGAGCCGGGTGAACGTGGAGATGACGTGCCCGAGATCGGGCTCGGGCTTGGACGGCAACAGGTACGGGCCAGATTTGCCGGTCGGGCGCGGGTTCGCCTCGGCCGTTCCTTGGAACGCGAGGCGGGCGGCGGCGGGATTGTTGCTCAGTGCCCGCAGCATTTCCCGGATGCTCTCCCAGTCGGTGCCGGTGAGGTCGCTCCGGGCGGACAGGCCCGACGACAGCCGGCGGTAGGCCGGGTCGAGCGCGTGGACCCGGGCGAGGGAGGCCAGCCATTCGGGCGGGAAGGTGCCGTAGGCGACCAGAGAGGCCACGCCTTGCCGCTCCTCCCTGAACATCTTGGTCTCGAACATCGCCTTGGCGACCGAGTTGAATTTGGGGACGTCCATGCCGCCGGAGACGGCGCTGCCGAACGCCTGGCTGGTCTCCCGAAGTTGGCGGTCCGCGTGCCCTTCACGCGCGTATTTCTTGATGAGTGAGGGAAGGCGGCCAGTCAGTTCGGGGCCGAGGGCCGCGAAGAAGGCGGCGGCGTAGTCGGCGTCGAAACGGTGCATGCCGAGTTCGTTGAGGACGTCGTGGTAGGCGCCTTCGTCCAGCCGAGTGCTCTTGAAGAGAACGGCGAGGATGGTGCCCTGGCGGCGGGCGTCGGCCGGGGAGACGATGAGCGACTCGTCAACTGAGGCGAGGCCCCGTTCGGAGCTGTCGTCCAGCGCGACGGCGAGATCCTTCCGGCGGGTGAGCATGGGCAGTTGCTCGTCGATCCACGCGCACACGCGGTCGACGTACGACAGCGGGGAGACGTCCACGCCCAGCGCGGGCAGCCGGGACCGGTAGGACGCCAGCGCGCCCGTGATATCGGCGCGGCCGCGCCGGAACTCTTTGATCATGTCGGCCATCAGGTCAGGGTCGATGCCGCTGAATCCCGGTGGGAAGGGAGTGCCCATTGAGTCGCCGTTCGTCCCGTCGCGTGGTCCCCGTCGCGCGAATTTCGTGCTCCCCCCGCGCCACAGATAGCGCACTCGGGGACAGAGCGTCAACCGAGCACGAAAAGGCTGGAGTGCTGCACCTCGTCGATCGAGGGAATAAATCAGACATCCGCCGGTGCTTGGACCAGCCGTTTCCGGGGTGCCGGGAAGGCGAGGCAAGAGTTCCGGCCATCGCTTGGCGCCGGTGATGCCCGATGCGTCCGCACATTGGACTGGTCCATAACGACGTCAAAGCGTTGATCACGGCATATGGGATCTTGCGCACCATCGCGGCCGCCGGGCGCCATGCGTTACGGACCGTGGGTCAGAATGGGGGGCATGGCGATCGCATCCTTCATGGTTCCGCTGGGCACGCCGGCGCCCGGGTTCGCCCTGCCGTCGATCGACGGCGGCACGGTGTCGCTCACCGACTTCGCCGACGCTCCGGCGCTGCTGGTGGTGTTCCTGTCGAACCACTGCCCTTACGTGCGCCGGATCGAGAGCGGCATCGGCGCCGTGACGGCCGAGTACCGCGCCAAGGGCTTGGCCACCGTGGCGATCTGCAGCAACGACGTCGAGCGGTACCCCGATGACGGCGCCGACCACCTGCGCGAGCAGGTCAAGCGCGCCGGGTTCACCTTCCCGTACCTGATCGACGAGTCGCAGGACGTCGCCAAGGCGTACCGGGCCGCCTGCACACCCGACTTCTTCCTCTACGACGCCGACCGGCGGCTGGCGTACCGGGGCGAGTTCGACGCCGCCCGTCCCAAGAACGACGCGCCGGTGAACGGTGCGTCCCTGCGCGCGGCCGTCGACCGCGTCCTGGCAGGAGAGCCCGTGCCCGAGCCGCACACCCCCAGCATGGGCTGCGGCATCAAATGGAAGCCCGGCAACGAACCCGCATAGGACCGGCGTCGCGGACGAGCGGGTCAGCGCACCGGCACATCAACGGGCGCTGACCCGCCGGACGCCAAAGGTCATCCGGCATGCGCGTCGCGGCCACAACGCTGCACGCATCCCCGACAACGACACGCGCGCGCGGCCGTCGACCACCCCCTGGCGCCGCACACCCCGCGGCCTGGGGTGCGGCATCAAGCCGGGCACCCAAAGTCATCTGACATGCCTGCGGCGACGACTCTGCGACAGCCCCGGGCAGACGCAACTGGAACTGGTTGCCGAAAATGACGCCCTCGTTTGCGGCGCTTCCCCAGGCCCTGTCCGGCGGATCTTGGCAGCCACGTCGTCCGCCGCCTGTGCGGCTCCGTGGCGCCGCCGCCATGTGTGAGCGAAGCGGGGCGGCGACCGCCCGCCCGTCTGCGATGCGACCGCCTCGCTGACGCCGCAACGCCATCAACCCGGCGCGGTGGCGCCACCCGCCGTGCCGAGCGTGCACCACCGGGCCGTGACACGCCGTAGGGCGTGTGCCATCGCCCCTGCCAGGTACGCCCGTACCGAAGCGGCGCCCGGTCACTTGGAAGTCCGCATAGGCCCTGACGCACTTGCGGGGCCGGCTGTGTCGACGAGCGTTCCCACGAATCAGGGACACGGCACCGTGCATTGCCGCCGCGCTGGGGCGGCCAGGGATCTTGCGGGGCCAGCCCGCTGTATGTACCGATGGCGCGACCGTGGGCATGGCGGCCGCCGCCGTCAGGGATGTCGCCCGGCTCCCTGACGTCCACGTGCACCCGTTGTCGGGAGTGTTCGGCGGCGGGCGGCGATGCGGGCCGCGTGCGGTGGCGGTTTGCGGCTGCTGCGTCCCGTGTCCGCAATGGGTTAATCTACCAAGCGATTGTTAGGTAATGCGACAGGGGCGGGCCAGGATGGATCTTGAGTTCGGTGCGGCCGACGAGGCGTTCCGGGGCGAGGTGCGGGCGTGGCTGCGCGAGCATGTGCCCGCCGAGCCGCTGCCGTCGCTGGAGACCGAGGAGGGCTTCGCGGCGCACCGGGAGTGGGAGCGGGAGCTGGGCGCCGCGCGCCTGTCGGCGGTGTCGTGGCCCGAGGAGTACGGCGGGCGGGGCGCGTCCACGCTGCAATGGCTGATCTTCGAGGAGGAGTACTACGCGGCCGGCGCCCCGGGACGTGTCAGCCAGAACGGCATCAACCTGCTCGCGCCCACCCTGTTCGAGCACGGTACGCCCGAGCAGCTCGCGGCCGTCCTGCCGCCCATGGCGCGCGGCGAGGTGATCTGGGCGCAGGCGTGGTCGGAGCCGGGCGCGGGCAGCGACCTGGCGTCCCTGCGCGCCACGGCGCGGCGGGTCGACGGCGGGTGGCTGCTGAACGGGCAGAAGACGTGGAGTTCGCGGGCGGCGTTCGCCGACCGGGCGTTCGGGCTGTTCCGGTCCGATCCCGACGCGGACCGCCATCGCGGGCTGACGTACCTGATGTTCCCGCTGGACGCCGACGGGGTGACCGTGCGCCCCATCGGGCGGCTGGACGGCAAGCCCGCGTTCGCCGAGCTGTTCCTGGACGACGTGTTCGTCCCCGACGAGGACGTGATCGGCGCGCCGGGGGACGGCTGGCGGGTGGCGATGAGCACCGCGGGCAACGAGCGCGGCCTCACCCTGCGCTCACCCGGGCGTTTCACCGCCGCGGCCGAGCGGCTCGTGGCGCTGTGGCGGGAGCGGGGCGATCCGTCCGACACGGCGCTGCGCGACCGGGTGGCGGACGCGTGGATCAAGGCCCGCGCGTACCGGTTGAAGGGCTTTGAGACGGTGTCGCGCACCGACGGCATCGGCGCCGAGGCCAGCATGAACAAGCTGTTCTGGTCGCAGTTCGACGTGGCGCTGCACGAGACCGCGCTCGACCTGCTGGGGGCCGACGGCGAGCTCGCCGGGGACTGGCTGGAGGGCTACGTGTTCTCCCTGGCCGGGCCGATCTACGCGGGCACCAACGAGATCCAGCGCGACGTCGTCGCCGAGCGGGTGCTCGGCCTGCCGAGGGGGACGCGGTGAAGTTCGTCCTGGACGCCGAGCAGCGCTTGTTCGGCGAGACTCTGCACAAGCTGCTCGCCGAGGCCGACACCCCGGCCGCGATCCGCGCATGGGGGGCCGGCGACGCCGCGCCGGGGCGGGCGCTGTGGCGGGCGGCGGCCGAGGCGGGGGTCTTCGCGCTGGCGGTGCCCGAGGCGCACGGCGGCGCCGGGGTGCTGCCGGTGGAGCTGGTCACGGCGGCGTACGAGCTGGGACGGCACGCGGTTCCCGGGCCGTTCGTCGAGACGCTCGCCGCGGCGGTGCTGCTCGACGGCCTGGGCGGCGAACCGGCCGCGCGGTGGCTGCCGCGCGTCGCGGCCGGGGAGGCGGTGATCTCGCTGGCTCGGCCCTATGCGCTGGACGCCGACGTCGCCGATCTCGTGGTGGCCGTCGCCGACGACGCGCCGCCGCGGACGGCGCGTCCCGCGGCGATGCGTCCGGGCATCGATCCGGCGCGGCGGATGTTCGAGGTCGTCCCGGAGGCGCCTCTGGGGCAGGCGGCCGCCACCGCCCGGGCCGTCGACGTCGCCGCGTTGCTGTGCGCGTCGCAGCAGCTGGGCGTCGGACGCGCCCTGCTGGAGGTGTCGGTGGAGTACGCCAGGACGCGGCGGCAGTTCGGCCGCGCCATCGGCGAGTTCCAGGCGGTCAAGCACCGGCTGGCGGACGCGCTGGTCGGGCTGGAGTTCGCCCGTCCGCTCGTGCACGGCGCCGCGCTGTCCTACGGGACGCCGGACTTCCCCCGCGACGTCTCGGCGGCCAAGGCCGCGGCGGCCGAGGCGTCCTATGCCGCGGCGAAGGCCGCTCTGCAGGTGCACGGGGCGATCGGCTACACCGACGAGTACGCGCCGTCGCTGTGGATCCGCAAGGCCCGCGCCCTGTACGCGGCGTGGGGCACGCCGGCCGAGCACCGCGCCCGCGTCATGGGGTTTCTTTGCCGTCCGGAGACGGGTGAGGGCCCGCCAGGCCGTTCAGGACGAAGGCGGTGAGGGCGTCGACGATCTGGTCGCCGGAAAGGTCGGGGGCGTCCTGTCCGGCGGTGAGCAGGGCGTATCCGAGCATGCCGAGCATCGCGCCCATGGCGGCGGCGATCAGCGTGGGGTCGCCGGGGAGCTCGTGCCCCTGCTCCCGCAGGTATTCCAGGTGGTCGCGGAGGACGGCGGTGTCGTCGGCCAGGGTGCGCCAGGCGCGGCCCGACTCGGGCGGTGCGGCGATCATCGCCTGGAACCGCGCGGCCGCCACCGGAAGGTGCTCGGTGAGCATCTTCCAGTAGAGCTCGATGTGCACGCGCAGTTGCGCGGGGTCGGTCAGATCGTGCTCGCGCGGCTGCCCCTGGGCCTCCAGCTCGACGTCGGTGTCGCGGTCCATGTCGCGCAGCAGCGCGGCGAGCAGGTCCTCCTTGCCGGTGAAGTGCTCGTAGAAGGACCCGGTGGCCCGGCCCGCCGCCCGGGTGATGTCGGTGATCTTGGTGTCGAGATAGCCGCGTTCGACGAACAGCCTGCGTGCGGCGTCCTTGAGCGCACGTTCCGTCTCGGCCGCCTTCTGCTTGCGAACCCCCAACGCGCCACCTCTCCGTCACCGCCCGGGACAACCGCCGCCCCAGCATATTGACCTTCGGCCGGCGCATGCCGTACCCGCTACTGGACGATGTGTCAATACTTGTCCTGAAGTAAGCGGCTCGTTACGTTACCGGCGGGAAACTTGTCCTGGAGGTCACCCCCCGATGCGCCTCGCCACCCGCTGGACTGCGCCCCTCGCCATCGCCGCGCTCTCGCTCGGCACCGCCGCCCCCGTCCACGCCGCTCCCTCCGTGCCGACCGCGCTCACCGCACGTGCGGCCGCCGCATCGCCCGCGGCATGGGAGTCCACCGCTTGGACGCCCCGTCCCGCCGCCTACGAGGTGGCGACCGAGAGGGACGTCACGCTGACCATGAGCGACGGTGTCCGGCTGGTCGCCGACATCCGCCGCCCCGCGCGCAACGGCCGCCCCGTGCCCGGCCGCTTCCCGGTGATCGTCACCATGACCCCGTACAACAAGACGGTGCCCGTCGCGAACATGGCCGGCGACTACCTCGTCCAGCGCGGCTACGTGCAGGTGATCGTGGACGTGCGCGGCACCGGCGGCTCGCACGGCAGGTGGGAGGCGTTCAGCGCCCGCGAGCAGCGCGACGGCGCCGAGGTCGTCGAGTGGGCCGCGTCCCCGGAACGCCCCTGGAGCGACGGCCGGGTGGGCTTGTCCGGGGCCTCCTACGGCGGCATCAACCAGCTGTTCACCGCCGCCCAGCGGCCCAAGGGGCTGAAGGCGCTGTTCCCCGTGGTGCCGATGGGCGACTCCTACCGCGACGTGATCGGCACCGGCGGGCAGCTCGGCCTCGGCTTCGTGCCGCTGTGGCTCGCCGCGGTCTCCCTGACCAGCGTGCTGCCGCCCACCTACTCGGGCTCCGACCCCGCCCGGGCCGCCGAGGTGCTGCGCGAGCACTTCGGCAACATCGGCGCGTTCCAGATCGCCCTGGTCCTCAACGCGCTCACCGGCGGCGACAAGGCGTACGACGGCCCGTTCTACCGGACGCGCTCCCCGCTGGAGATCATCGACAAGGTGGACGTGCCGACGTTCGTCGTCGGCGGCGAGTTCGACATCTTCCAGCGCAGTGAGCCGATGCTGTACCAGCGGCTCGCGGCACGCGGCGTGCCCGCCAAGTTCGTCTACGGGCCGTGGTACCACATCGACGGCGTCGCGCCGTCGGTCGGCCTGACCATCCCCGGCACCCCGGTGCCGCCCGGCCCGTCGCTGCAGGAGCTCATGCTGCGCTGGTTCGACCACTACGTACGGGAGGTCCCCGACCCCGGCCTGGACCGGGACGTCGCGCCGGTCACCTACTTCGAGAACGGCTCGGGACGCTGGGTGAAGACCTCCCAGTGGCCGCCCGCCGGAACCCGCTACCAGGCGTACCGGCTGTCCGGGCAGGCCGTGCCGGGACGCCCCGGCACCCTGACGACCGGGCAGGGCGGCGGCGGCCCCGACTACGTCCCCTGGAACCCGTTCGCCGGGCTGTGCAGCCGGTCCACGATCCAGTGGGCGGGCATGGGGTTCCTCAAGTACCTCGGCCTGTCCTGCGAGCACGACAACAGCCGGAACGACGAACTCGGCGTCGCCTACGACCTGCCCGTCGACAAGCCGCTGCGGCTCACCGGACCGATCAACGCGCACCTGGTCGTGTCCACCGCCGCCCGCGACGGCCAGCTCACCGTGCGGGTCGAGGACGTCGCCCCCGACGGGAAGGCGACCCAGCTCACCAGCGGCTGGCAGGTGCTGTCCCTGCGGGCGCTGGACGAGGCCAAGACCGTCCGGCGCGACGGCCTGATCGTCCAGCCGTACCACCCGTACACCAAGGCGTCCGCCAAGGCCGTGCCCAAGAACACCCCGGTGGCCGTCGACGTCGAGGTCTTCCCGATCGCCGCCGAGATCAAGCCCGGGCACCGGCTGCGCGTGTCGATCCAGACCGCCGACTTCCCGCACCTGTTCCCGCCGCTCCCCCAGCTCGGCGACTCGGTCGGCAAGGGCCTGAAGATCTGGCACGACCCGTCCCACCCGTCCTGGGTGGCCCTGCCCGTCTCCCCCTGAGCCGCGCCGCCGGTCACCCCCACCCCGGCCGACGGCCGGCAGGGGCGGGAACGGGCCGCCGGCCGCGTCCGGCACCGGCTTGCAGGTCGGTGCGCGGACGCGGCCGGGCTCGGCCCGTTCCCGCCGCGGTACCGGCACGGCGCACGCCCCGCCCCAGAACGCGCCCGGCATACACGCGGCCAGAACGCGCCCGGCATACACGCGGCCGGAAGGCGCCCACCACCGGGTGTCGGCCCGGCTATGCGATGCAGCGGTCTGCCAACTCCACCAAGACGTCCCGCATAAAGGCGGGCGCGAGGTCCGTGAGGCGCTGCGGCACACGGTGATCGGCGCGGCGCGGCCAGACCGGTCGATGCCTCGTGACGGCCAGTCGCCGCACGGGCCGCGCGAGGGCCCCGAGGCGTGCACCCTCGACGAGGGAGTGGCGTTCCGGCCGGTCCCGTCCGGCGGCTCGACCTGCGGCCCAGGGGCGGGCGTCGTCGCCTCGAGCGTTCGGGAACGGTCGTGCGCCGGCAGTGGCACCGGATCGGCCCCTTGGCCGCCCGCCCGACGAGGTGATCGCGACCGGCTCGCGGCCCTGCCCGGCCCCATCGCCCCGCTAGGGCCTGTCCGGTCGATCTTGATGTTTGGCTGAGGACGATCTTGGGACTG